>DYPB01000056.1 GCA_020720185.1 Flavobacterium psychrophilum
CACAAAAACTTCAACAGAAATGTTGGAGTTTTTTTTATGTCTTGTTTTTACTGGGGTTTACAAGCTATTCTCACATCTCTAAACCAATTCACTTGGTCGCCAAATACCATCAGTGAACTCTATAAAAGTCGTTGGCAAATAGAAATATTCTTTAGAGAAATAAAGCAATTATTACATATAAAATCCTTTGTAGGTACAACCAAAAATGCCGTAATGATACAAATATGGACAGCTTTAATAACAATACTTGTTCTAAAAGCATTAAAGGCGATGGCTAAATATAATTGGCATTTATCAAATTTAGTAGCTTTTATTAGACTCAATTTATTCGTAAAAATTGAACTCCACAAATGGCTCGACAAACCTTTTGAAGAACACTTTCAAAAGCAAGAAACAGTAATATAAGGGGTTCTGTTTTGATTAGTGTTGTTTTTAAGCAATAAACTCTATGAATTTAATAAATTTGTGAAAATTAAAATTTATTTAGGACAGTATTGTTATATTATCTTCAAACATAATTGTTATTAGAGGCTCAATTCCTTTATTATTTCTATAATCCATTGTTCTTGTATATGTTTTACCTTTTTTTATTATATAAATAGGTTCTCCTTTGTCAGTTTATAATCTTGTTTTATCTCCAGATATACAACATGATCAGATGTTGTTAAACTCATAGCTTTAGCATTTTTAATTGAAACTAATGCAAAATATCCAATTATTAGATATTCACCAGTACCAAATAAGCCACCATCTTTTATTATATTTGCCTTATAATAAATATCTTTTCCTGTAGTATTGATGTATTCATATTCTATAAGCCAAGTGTCCTTTTTTGTGTCTTCTTTTGTTTTAGATGATTTGTAATAAATATCAACTCCATTGATTTTTTTCAGTAATGAAAAGCCTGGATTTTGAGCAAAAATAAAACTTGTAACAAAAAATAATAAGAACGTAATCTTTTTCATTGTAAAAATATTTAATTATTTTGCTTACTCTATTCGGTTTTCAGCTATCCCGTTCGGCAAATATTGCTCTTTAATCGGCATACAAAATGGATACTCTTTTCAGTAAATTTTGCAAATTGAAGGTAATGATTGTAGGCTCTATCAAAAACAATCATGCTATGTAGTGCAAGATTCAAGTATTGGATGAAATTTTTGTCGTGCAGTTTGGCTTCACTAATTTTTACAAATGTAGGTGTTTGAGAATGAGCATGAATAAGCATATGAACTTTGAGTCCTCCTTTCTTTTCCCTTCTCCTTTTGGGTTGCGACCAACTCTTTTCATTACCTGTGAAAATAGGTGAATAGTACTCGAATCGAAAATAAAAAGCTTGTCGAACGAAATTTTGTCAATTCGGCTAACCGACAAAAGTGGTTCAAAGTGTTTTAGCAATAAAAAGCAAAAATCTTTAAAAAATTTGTTATCTCTTTCACGCAAACCATCGCCAGCAGTGCTCTTAGCAGGAGATTTATCAAGCCCTGAATGATTTAATTTACCTTGCATAGCCAACATTCCGTCGCAAATTTTCCCCATAGAATCGCAACGGCTAAAAACGCCAAAAAGCATTGTTACAAGTTGAGTCCAAGCAGGAAATGCCTTCTAATATCGGTCTGTTTGGTATTTTTTGGCAAGTAAATCAAATTTATTTTTTGGAATAAAATCTATTAATTGTTTGAAAATCGGCTGACCGACAAACTTTTTTTCAATATCTTTGGCACTCATTACTTTTGGTTTTTACACGCAAAAAGTATGAAAAAAAGGGCTAACTTTAAAAATTAGCCCTTTATCTCAAAAAAAATTAGTCGGTCAGTAGTGATTTAATATATTGTGATATGATTTCAGAACAACAAATTAATATCATTATCAATACTTTAAAGCCATTTAAACCAAGTAAAATTGGAATTTTTGGTTCTTATTCTCGTGGTGAAAACACAGAAAATAGCGATATAGATATTTTGTATTCTTTTGAAGAAGCAATAGGATTGTTTAAACTCATTAATATTAAAGGTGATTTAGAACTAAAGCTAAATAAAAAAGTAGATTTAGTTTCAGAAAAATATACACATCCTAAACTAAAACCATTCATTATTAAATACTTAAAAGTAATTTATGGAAGGTAATCAAGATTTATTTAGGCTAGGTCATATTAGAGATTGCATTGATAAGATTATTGAAGTAGCTAAAATTCTTTACACGTTAGATAATTTTGAAACTAAATGGATTGAACAAGATGCAATGATTAGAAATTTTGAAATTATTGGAGAAGCTCTAATCATATTTCTGATGAAACTAAAAAGAACTATCCAAATTTAGAATGGAAAGAAATGAGAGCAATGAGAAATTATATAACTCACGAATATTTTGGAGTAGATTTAGCTAACATTTAGGATACTGCAATAAATGATATTCCAAGATTAAAAACCCAAATTGCTTAAATTATTTCAGATTTAGAAACAAAATAGGCATACTATTAGATACACCCTAAAAAAGCAATATAACTATTTGAATTTTAATACAGTATAGGTATAGATGAGAACCCCTCATCTCCCACAGAAAACTTCAACAGAAATGTTGAGGTTTTTTAACACCTTATTTTTTGCGATTTTTATATAGAATTTTTACATTTGTTTAAATAAATTAAAAAATATATGAACAATATAAAGTCGATTTTCAGTATTAAAGACCTAGAAAATTTGTCGGGAATAAAAGCACACACAATTCGCATTTGGGAAAAACGATATGATATTCTAGAACCAATGCGAAGTGAAACCAATATTAGAAATTATGATTTGTTTAATCTTCAGAAACTTTTAAATATTGTTTTGTTACACAATTATGGTTACAAAATATCACGAATAGCAAAGCATTCAACTGATGAGATTGCACTTTTAGTACGAAATATTGTTTCCGAAAAAAGTTCTAAAAGCCACGCTATAAATGCTTTTAAAATAGCAATGATTAATTTTGACCAAGCTTTATTTCTGAATACTTATAACAATTTATTGTCCGAAAAATCGTTTCGAGAATTGTTTTTTGAAATATTTATTCCGTTGCTAAATGAAATTGGATTGTTATGGCAAGCTGGAACTATTTCACCCGCACAAGAACATTTTATTTCGTTTTTAATCAAACAAAAATTATTAATTAATACCGAAAAACTACAAATTTTGCAACCCATTCGTGATGATAGAGTTTTTGTTTTATACCTTCCAGAAAACGAAATTCACGAACTCGGTTTGATGTATCTAAACCACGAAATACTGCTAAATGGCTACAAATCAATCTATCTTGGCGAAAGTGTACCAATTGAAAATTTGAAAATTATGAAAAATTATTTTGACAATATTACATATATAATGTATGCAACTGTACAGCCTACTTCTCATATAATTAACGAATATATTGAAAGTTTTACTAATGAAGTTCTTGAAGATTCATCTCAGTTTTGGATAATTGGACGAATGATAGAAAATATTGATCTAAAAAAAATAAATTCTAAAATAACCATTTTCAAATCAATTCCTGAATTGGTAAACGAATTGTAAAAATTTGTTAATAAAAACATATTTGTTTAACTTAATTGTATTTTTGTTAAACAATTATGAAAACAAAAATTACAATTATAGGTTCTGGTTTTTCGTCATTAGCCGCATCGTGCTATTTGGCTCAACATGGTTTTGACGTAACTATTTTAGAAAAAAATAAAACAGTTGGCGGTCGTGCCAGACAATTAGTCAAAGACGGTTTTACATTTGATATTGGTCCAACTTGGTATTGGATGCCCGATGTTTTTGAGAAATTTTTTGCCGATTTTAACAAAAAACCATCTGATTATTATCATCTTGATAAACTAAATCCAGCATACGAAGTTTATTTTGACGAAATGGATTCCATCAAAATTGCAGATAATTTACCTGATATTCTTAAAACTTTCGAGAAAGAAGAATCAGGAAGTTCTCAATATTTGCAATCGTTTTTGGATAATGCCAAACACAACTATGATGTTGCCATAAAAGATTTGGTTTACAATCCTGGAATTTCAATAACCGAATTGATTACACCTGTAACAATCAGAAAAGTCAATCAGTTTTTTACAACAATTCGCACGTCAGTTCGCAAAAAAATCAAAAACAATCGCTTGCAACAAATTATGGAATTTCCAGTGTTGTTTCTTGGTGCAAAACCGTCAAACACACCTTCTTTTTACAGTTTTATGAACTATGCCGATTTTGGATTGGGAACTTGGCACCCAAAAGGTGGAATGTACGAAGTCGTGAAAGCAATGGTAACTTTGGCAGTAGAATTGGGCGTAAACATTGAAACCAATCAAAATATCGAAAAAATAAACGTTGAAAACGGAGTTGCAAAAAGTGTCATTTCCAACGGAAAAACAATCATTTCTGACATCGTTTTGAGTGGTGCCGACTATCATCATACCGAAACATTGCTAGACGAAAAATATCGTGGATACAGCGAAAAATATTGGGATTCTAAAATATTTGCACCATCTTCACTCCTATTTTATGTTGGCTTTAACAGAAAAATAGACAATGTTTCGCACCATACTTTATTTTTTGACACCGATTTTGATTTGCACGCAAAAGACATTTATGACAATCCAAAATGGCCCGAAAAACCACTTTTTTACGCCAGTTTTCCGAGCAAAAACGACAAAACCGTTGCACCAGAGAATCAAGAAGCAGGCACTTTCTTGATTCCAATTGCACCCGGAATTACTGATACTCCTGAAATTCGAGAAATTTATTTCAAAAATATAATAACTCGTTTTGAAAAATTAACAAATCAAAAAGTTTCCGAAAACATTATTTTCAAAGAAAGTTATTGCGTTAACGATTTTGTCAATGATTACAATTCCTATAAAGGTAATGCCTACGGATTGGCAAATATTTTGACTCAAACTGCCTTTTTAAGACCAAAAATAATCAGCAAAAAGATAAAAAACTTGTTTTTCACAGGGCAATTAACGGTTCCAGGACCAGGAGTTCCGCCATCGATAATTTCGGGAAAAATCGTATCCGATTTAATCATAAGACAAATATTAAACAAAAGTAAATGAAGCAATTATACGATGATGTTTCGTTCAAATGTAGTAAACTCGTAACCAAAAATTACAGCACTTCATTTTCGTTGGCAGTCAAAATGTTGTCTCCAAGTATTCGTGATGCTATTTATAGTATTTATGGTTTTGTGCGATTTGCTGACGAAATTGTCGATTCTTTTCATACTTTTGACAAAGAAAATTTGATTAACGATTTTGAAACCGAATATTACAAAGCACAAAAATTAGGAATAAGTTTGAATCCAATTTTGAATTCTTTTCAGCAAACCGTTTCAAAATACAACATTCAAGACGATTTGGTTCAAGCTTTTTTAAAAAGTATGAAACTCGATTTAGTAAAAACAAATTACACCACCGAACAAGAATATAAAGAATATATTTATGGCTCTGCAGATGTTGTTGGGCTTATGTGTTTGAAAGTTTTTGTAAATGGTAATCAACAGGAATACAATGACTTAAAAGACGAAGCAATGCGATTAGGGTCGGCTTTTCAGAAAGTGAATTTTTTACGAGATTTGAAATGCGATACCGAAATTTTAAATCGAAATTATTTTCCAAATTTAGAAAGCACCGTTTTTGATGAAAAAACAAAAGAAGAGATAATTTCAGAAATCGACACCGATTTTAAAGTGGCTTTAAATGGTATAAAAAAACTGCCTTTCGAAGCAAAATTTGGGGTTTACACCGCTTATATTTATTACAAAAAATTATTAGAAAAACTAAAATCAAAATCTTGCGAAGAAATTGGAAACGAAAGAATTAGAGTTTCAAATGTTTCAAAAACCTATTTATTGTCAAAATCATTTTTTCGCTATAAACTCAATTTAATTTAAAAAAATATGTATTCATTTTTGATTTTTTTAGCGACTTATTTAGTTATGGAATGCATTACTTGGCTGACACATAAGTATGTAATGCACGGTTTTTTGTGGTACTTGCACGCTGATCATCACCAACCAAAATACCAAGGAATTTTTGAACGAAACGATGCTTTTTTCGTCATTTTTGCCATTCCTAGCATTTTGCTTTTTTATTTTGGTGCAGAAGCAGGTTTTGACTTCAAATTTTTTATTGGATTAGGTATTTTTGCTTATGGATTAAGCTATTTTATTGTACACGATATTATGATTCATCAACGTTTTAAATTCTTAAAAAATACCAAAAACAAATATTTAATTGGTTTGCGAAAAGGACACAAAGTCCACCACAAACATCTTGGAAAAGAAGAAGGCGAATGCTTCGGAATGCTTTTTGTGCCCTTCAAATATTTCAAAATCTAACACAGATTGAACATTTTTTTTACCACGAATTACACAAATTTTATAGAATAAAATTAAATTAATTTTCTGAATTTCATTTAAAAAAAATGCTAAATTCGTGTAATTTGTGGTAAAAAATTCGGATTTTAAAAACTATACTATGTCACTCTATTTAATCCTAAATATTGCCTCCTTTATTGTTCCGTTTTTGTACAGTTTCGAACCTCGAATGAGATACATAAAAAGATGGAAATCAGTGTTTTCTGCAATCATAATAACCCCAATAGTTTTTATAATTTGGGATATTTGGTTCACAAAAATAGGCGTTTGGAGTTTCAATCCTCGTTATCATTCGGGCATTTCGTTTTTCGATTTACCAATCGAAGAATGGCTCTTTTTTATCTGCATTCCGTATGCAAGTATATTTATCCATTTTGCTTTTCAGTTTTTTTATCGAAATATTTTATTGTCAAAAAAAACAGTAAAAATCCTATTTTTATCAATTATAGTAATTTTAATTCCAACCATTTTATGGAACTATTACAAATGGTACACGGCAGTAAATTATAGTTTTTTAATACTCGTTTTAACAATTGCCTATTTCAAATTTACAGCAATTTTACAACGCTTTTTTATCACATTTCTCATCATTCTTATTCCATTTTCAATTGTAAACGGCATATTAACAGGCAGTTTTATTGACGAACCAGTAGTTTTGTACAACAATGCAGAAAATCTCGGAATCCGACTTGGTACTATCCCAATAGAAGATATTGGTTATGCTTTTTCGATGCTATTAATGAGCTTAATGTTGATTCAAAAATTTGAAAAAAAATAGTTTTTTGAGCGTTCCCCAAGGGTCGGGCTTTGCGTTCCCGCTTTTTATTATTTTACCCTAACAGGGTTTGAAACCCTGTTAGGGTAAAATAATAAAAGAGCTCCACTTCACCCGAGCCTGACGGAGGAAGTGCGAACAGACGAAGTGATCCCTAACGAGAAAAACAATATAAACAATAACCAATAAAATGAAAATACACAAAAAACAAACCGAACAAATTGTAAATGCAACCCTCGAAGAATGTTGGGTATTTTTTTCCAGTCCACAAAATCTTCAAAAAATAACACCTGAAACAATGGGCTTTGATATCACTGACTTTGACGGCAAAAAAATGTATGCAGGACAAATCATACAATACAGAGTTTCGCCACTTTTTGGACTAAAATTATCGTGGACAACCGAAATAACTTTTGTTAAAGAAAACAGTTATTTTATTGACGAACAGCGTTTTGGACCTTACACATTATGGCATCACAAACATTTTTTTGAACCAACCGAAAACGGAACAAAAATGACCGATTTGGTTCATTATGCACTTCCCTTAGGATTTATTGGTCGAATTATGAACACATTAGTTGTAAAAAACAAACTAAAAACTATCTTTGATTTTAGACATCAAAAAGTCGAAGAACTTTTTAATTCAAAAAAATGAACCTACCAAAAGTAACTATTTTCTCGTTTCGTCGTGATTTGCGATTAGACGACAATGTTGGATTGTTCAACGCTTTACAATCTGATTTTCCAGTTGTTCCAATCTTTATTTTTGATGATGCAATTTTAGAAAACTTGCCAAAAAACGATGCCCGTGTAGGTTTCATTCACGAATCATTAACAAAAATCAACCATCAATTGGAAGAAATTGGAAGTTCATTATTAATCAAAAAAGGAAAAACCCACGAAGTTTGGCAATCATTATTATCAGAATTTGATATTCAAGAATTGCATTACAACAAAGATTATGAACCTTATGCCATACAAAGAGATTTGGCAGTTTGCGAATTATTGCAATCAAAAAGCATAAAAACCTTTGGACACAAAGATCAAGTAATTTTTGAAGAATCCGAAATTACAAAAGCCGATGGTTTACCTTATACTATTTATACACCATTCAAAAACAAATGGTTAGAAAAATTTAAAACCCTAAAATCCATTCAAAATTTTGATATCTCTGTTCATAATTCTAACTTTCTTAAAAGCAATTTTAATTTTTTGACATTAGCCGAAATTGGTTTTGAAGAAAGTAACATAAAAGTAAAACCACACAATTTATCAAAAATTTCAAATTACCACGAAACTCGAGATTTTCCTGCACTGGATTCAACCTCTTATCTTTCGCCTCATTTGCGATTTGGAACCGTAAGCGTCAGAAAATTAGCCATTTGGGCAGAACAAAAAAACGCTATTTTTCAAAGCGAATTAATTTGGCGTGAATTTTTTATGCAAATATTATTTCATTTTCCAAAAGTAGTTTCAAACAATTTCAAATCGGCTTACGATGGAATAGAGTGGAACAATAACGAAGAAGATTTCAAGCGATGGTACTCAGGAACAACAGGTTACCCAATGGTCGATGCAGGAATGCGACAACTCAATCAAACTGGCTATATGCATAATCGAGTACGAATGGTGGTGGCGAGTTTTTTGTGCAAGCATTTACTGATAAATTGGCAATGGGGCGAAGCTTATTTTGCTGAAAAATTGTTGGATTATGATCTTTCGGCAAACGTTGGCAATTGGCAATGGGCGGCAGGAACGGGTTGCGATGCGGCTCCTTATTTTAGAGTTTTTAATCCTGAAATTCAACTCAAAAAATTCGACGAAAAAGGCATTTATATTCGCAAATGGATTCCTGAATTTGATTTGGGTTATGCAAAACCAATGATTGAACATTCTTTTGCAAGAGACAGATCCATAGCAACTTACAAAAGCGGTATTGAGAAATAAAAAAAGTGTTGAAAAGTAAAATTTTCAACACTTTTTTTATTTATAAAATTTTATTAGCTTAATTTTTTTGAAATCAAACTAATAAATTCTTTTCTAGTTTTATCATTCTCAAATTCTCCTGTAAATGAAGAGGTTGTAGTAAATGAATTTTGTTTTTGAACGCCACGAATTTGCATGCACATGTGTTGGGCTTCAATGACTACGGCAACTCCAAGCGGATTTAAAGCTTCTTGAATGCAATCTTTTATTTGATCTGTCAGGCGTTCTTGCACTTGCATTCTGCGAGCAAAAGCATCAATTACTCTTGGTATTTTGCTTAAACCAACAATTTTGCCATTTGGTATATAAGCAACATGAGCTTTTCCAAAAAAGGGTAGCATATGATGTTCGCACATTGAATATACTTCTATATCTTTTACAATAATCATTTGTTTATGATCCTCTGTAAATAGTGCCGATTTTAGAATTTCTAAAGGGTTTAAATCGTAACCTTGTGTTAGAAATTGCATAGCTTTGGCTGCTCTTTCTGGTGTTTTTAAAATTCCTTCTCTGGTGGTGTCTTCACCAAGATTTTCAATAATTGTTTTGTAACCGTTAGCAATTGATTCTAATTTTTCGGTATTATAAATTTCTCTTTTTTCGTAGTTTTTCATTAATAGTTTAATTGTTTATATAATTTTACACAAGATTTTTGAAGATTAATCTTGAACGAAAGTTAATGTTTTTAGGTTCTATTTGTTTTGCGTGAGTGATGGAAGCGGGAGCGTACAGCACGACCCGAAGTTTTTCACGGAGGGGCACGCCCAAAAGAACTTTACTGTTTGAATTTGGTATGCGAATCTACATTTTGAAAGTAACCAATCCGTAATCCATTTCGAAAATTTGTCCAGAGATTGATTTTGCCGTTTCTGAAATCAAAAAATTTGCCATATTGGCGACTTCTTCGGGTTGCAAATAGTTTTTCATTGGATGTCGTTCGACCATATTTTCTTTCATTTTGTCGTTTCGTAAAATATTGGCTGACAAGGTTGTATTGGTTACTGTTGGTGCAATTGCATTAATCCGAACGACTGATGCTAGCTCTGCTCCCAAAGATTTTACCAAACCTTCTACACCTGCTTTTGCCGTAGCAACACTGGCATGATAAGGCATTCCGAGTTTTACGGCAACTGTGCTAAAAAGGACAATTGATGGGTTGGTTCCTTTTTTTAAAATGGGTAAATATTTTTGAATACATTTTACCGCTCCAAATACATTTATCTAGAAATCGTTTCTAAAATCATCTATACTCAGACTCTCAATGGGTTTTAGATTGATGGAACCTGGGCAATAAATTAAGGTATCGATATTTTCTATTTCTGGTAATGTATCCGTCAAGACATTTAATCCAAAATGTTTTAAATTTAAATTTGAATTGGAAATTTCTGGAGCATTTCTGGAAAGATTAAAAACTTGATTGTTGCTTGCCAATTGTTGCTTCAAAATTTCAAAACCAATACCTTTACTTCCACCTATTATTAATATGTTTTTCATAAAAAAAATATGTTTGTTTAATTCTATATTTTTGAGATTTTATTGTTATTTATTTGTCTTTGCATACTGCATTTAAAACGAGAATCTTGTGGGTTATAGTTGCGTATTTTTCGTGTTTGGTCTTTCGACCTTGAACTCTTGCTCGCCACATTCTGAAACTTGACGGCTTCATTTCTGTTCGCATCAAATAGATTACTTCTTGTTCTTTGAGACCAAATTGCATCAAAATAGCATCGAATGTTGTGCGATCTTCCCAAGCCATTTCTATGATTCGGTCTTTTTCAATATCGTTTAAATTGATTTTCAATTTAAATATTTTTTAAAATTTGATACTACGATGGTGGCTTTCAAATCAAACATTAAATTGTATAATCCGAAAAAAGTTCTGTTCATATAAATAAAATGTTTAGAGCCACGACTTCCATTCATTTTTTTGAGATTGGTATCTTTGGAGAATTTTTCGCCGAGTTTTCCAATATTTTCAAAAAACTCTTCGTTTGAAAAGTCAAAAATTTCGCCTTGAAAAGGTTGTGTAAACAAGGATAACAATTCGTGAAACATTTCTGTAAAATAAGCAACTTCCTCTTTTGAATCGGCTTTATTGATAATTTCTAATTCGATTAGTTTTTTGTTAAAAAGTTGCTCGTTATTGATAATTTTTTTATCAATCAATTCGAAATAAGGAATATAAAATTCGTTCGGAATAGTTTTCATACAGCCAAAATCGAGTGCAACTAATTGATTTTTGTTGTTTACCAAAAAATTCCCTGGATGTGGATCAGCATGAACTTTTTTCAAAATATGAATTTGGTACATATAAAAATCCCACAATGCTTGCCCGACTTTATTAGCAACTTGTAAATCAATATTTTTTGCAGCGAATTCGGACAAATGAATGCCTGACATCCAATCCATTGTGATAATTTTTTCGGAAGAAAAATCAGGATAATATTCTGGAAAAACAATGTTTTCTATTTGTTTACAAGCCTTTACAACCTCTTGACTTTGTTGTAGTTCTAATAAATAATTGGTTTCTTCCAGCAATTTATCTTCTACTTCTTTAAAATATTTATCAGAATCTTTTCCTTGTAAATTAAACATTCTAATAGCAATAGGCTTTACTAATGCCAAATCGCTCGAAATGCTATTCGCAACACCAGGATATTGAATTTTTACTGCCATTTTTTTTCCATCTTTAGTAGCCGAATGAACCTGCCCAATACTTGCTGCATTGATGGAATTAGCATTAAATTCGTCAAAGATTTCATAAGGTGCTTTGCCAAAATTAGCCTTAAAAGTCTTCAAAACCAATGGTGCAGAAAGCGGAGGAACTGAAAACTGCGATAGGGAAAATTTTTCCACATACACTTGTGGCAAAAAGTTTTTATCCATCGATAACATCTGTGCTACTTTGAGGGCAGAACCTTTCAGGGATTTTAATCCGTCATAAATATCTTCAGCATTTTTTTCATTAAGTTTATCCCGATTTAAATCGGAATTTACTAGTTTTTCTCCATAATATTTGATATAATTTACTCCAATTTTCGCACCCGTTTGAACGAGTTTACTGGCACGTTCAATTTTAGAGGTTGGAATATAGTCTATGGTTTTCATTATTTTGTGTTTTGATTAAAATGGTATTATTTTTTATGAATTTTTTCTTTGAAAATAAATTTTCCAAAATCAATTAGCCCATTAATAGGAATAGTTTGTAGTAAATCGAAAAATACCTTATTTGATTTTTCAATAAAAATATCGGTTTTTTCAAAATTTACGGATGTATCATCTAACCAAAATTTCAATGTTAAAATAAATTGCACCCAAAGACTCTCGGTAATTATTTTTTCTTGTGCCCCTTGTATTGCATCAACAGAAATAATAAAGTCAAATGTAATTATATCAGAAACATATGCTTTAAATTGTGCTCTTAAATCTTTTAAAATAGCAAGATTTTTCATTTTATTTTTTTCTTGTTTCAGCGCCATTAGCACATAACTTCTGTTTGCAGTTACTATTTCAAAAAATGTAAAATAGAAGCTTAACATTTTTGTTTTCATATCATAATCAGTATATTCCTCGTTTTTTTGTAACATTTCCAAAGTATTTGTAAAGAATAGTTTAAAAATTTCTTTCTCAAGAAGCTCGAATGCTCCAAAAAAAGTATAAAATTCTGCTTCTGTAAAGCCATTTGCCTTTGCAAATAAATGCGCATTTGTAGGCTTACTGTTGTTTTCTAATGTATAATCCATATACATCGAAATAATTTTTTCTCTAGTCAAAGATGTTTTCTTAGTTGCCATTTTATTTTTTTGTAAAGATACAAAATGTTTAATTATATTTACAAAAGATTAAACAAAAAATAATTATATTTGTAAAAAATAATTTAAATAAAAGATAATGTCTAAAAATGTGTTATTAACAGGAGGTACCGGATTTATAGGGAAGAATCTAACAGATTTATTAATAAAAAATGGATATACAGTATCCGTGTTATCCAGAAGAGCAAAGCCAAATACAAATCAAATAAAATATTACAAATGGGACACCACAGCACAATTAATAGATGAAAATGCAGTTTTAAATGCGGACATCATAATTAATTTAGCGGGAGAAAATATTGCAGAAAAAAAAATGGACTCCAACAAGAAAAATGGAGTTATTAAGCAGTAGAATTATTCCAATACAGCTTATGTATGATGTTTTAAAAAAGCACAACAAAAAATTAGATGCTTTCATAACCGCATCAGCAGTCGGAATTTACGGAAGTGAAGCTTCATATGGTATTTGTACTGAAAATTCGGAACTCGGTACAGATTTTCTAGCAACAATTTGCCAAAAATGGGAAAATCAAGCAAACATAATCGAAAATCTTGCTATAAGAACCGTAAAAATAAGAACAGGTATTGTACTTGGAAATGGAGGGTTTTTAGTGAAAATGAAACCAATTTTTAAAAACAAATTAGGTTCAGCATTAGGTACAGGGAAACAGTACATGCCTTGGATAGACATAACAGATTTATGTAATATCTACTTATTTGCAATCCAAAATAGCAAATTATCAGGAGCTTACAACGCAGTAATATCAAATAACACCACAAATCAAACCTTTTCAGAACTCTACGCACTTCATTTCGGTTATAAAATGTGGTTGCCAAACGTTCCTGCCTTTTTATTAAAACTCTTACTAGGAGAAATGAGCGTAATCGCACTCGAAGGAAAAAATATTTCTAATCAAAAAATACTAGATCAAGGATTCGTTTTTAAATATCCCCAACTCTCAACGGCATTTCAGTCATTAAACTAAACAGAAAATACATACATATATAGTAGTACAATTTCATTTTTTTTCTATCTGCGCCTTATCATCAGGCATATTTTCAGAGATTTCACCTGTTGTTCGTTATATCTTTT
>DYPB01000223.1 GCA_020720185.1 Flavobacterium psychrophilum
TTTCGTTGTTTATTTATCAAGTAATTCCGATAGAATTTTGTCTAAATGACTATCTAAATTTCCCTTAAAGTCCGTAAATGGTATTTCAAGTTCTTGTAAAACTTTTGCAAATCTTTTATAACCACTTTCATCTCTTAATTCGACCCATTTTACATTCAACTTATCTGCTTGTTGTTTGTTTAAGTCAGAAAGTTTATCGGCAACAAAAACATCACTTTCTCTTGCGAATATTGCATCAGCACTTTCAGGATTACCACGTCCCATCATTTTTACTTCACAACGAGAATAAGTTTTCCCTTTGATTAAATAAAAGTCAACTTCTCTCATACTTGCCGGGATTTTACTTTGGTCAAAATGTTCAAACGGAACATTAAAAACTTTGCAAAGTGTTGCCATTAGATATTTTTCAACCCTTTTTCCGGCAGTACTCCAAAGACCGCCACGAAGAGCAGAACGTTTAACTGCAAGAGTGTTAATTACAATTAGACTTTCATTTATATTGAGTTCAACGCTAACTCCACGAAATTTTATTGTCAAAGTCAAATCAATGTCAGGTTGGCTCTCAATTAAATTACTGATTGATTGGTAAAGTACATCATAATGTTCATTTGAAGCATCAATTACAATTTCCTTTGAAGCGGAATTATACATATTTGTAATCGTCTTTTTGTTTAATCCTGAATTAATTGCAATATCTTCAGAACTCAAATTCCGATTTAAAAATGTTTTCTTATACCAGTCAATTGTAACATCTTTATTCGCCAGTTTTGCTTCAATTACTTTTTTGAAAAAATCAATTGCGAATTGTAAAAACTCAGCATTTATTAATGCAACGACTTCAATTCTATAGTCTTGTCCTTTTATCAGTCGTTTAATAATATTTTTAACAACATGGTCGGTTAATGTCATATTGCTATTTCTTTAAATTGTTCTAACGTTAAAAATTTAGTTGCTCTCTCTTTGAAAATATCAGGTTGTTTTGACTTTGATTGCATATATTCAAAGTATTTGGGTTCTTGTTCTGTAAGGAAAAATAATCTTTCTAAAGCTTTTGCCGTTTTTCCAACTGTTCCACTACCGCCAAAAGGGTCAAAAATTAAATCCCCTTTAAATGAATAATATTGAATTACTCGTTTACAAAGTTCAACCGGAAAAATTGCAGAATGTATTTTATCAAAACAGGGGTCAATTTTCCAAACATTTGTAGATTCATATCCATCTGCAACTTTACTACTTTCAACTGTTCTAAAATCGTAGCTTCTAATATTCCAATCTAATAATTTTTCAG
Organism: Flavobacterium psychrophilum; assembly: GCA_020720185.1. Lineage (GTDB taxonomy): Bacteria > Bacteroidota > Bacteroidia > Flavobacteriales > Flavobacteriaceae > Flavobacterium > Flavobacterium psychrophilum_O. The sequence goes on from DYPB01000223.1 coordinate 1,289, forward strand.
TAGATTTCCTATAAACCATTAAATATTCAGTTACAGAGTTTGGTTTATACCCTAATGGTTTTCGGTGTTGCATAAAACCACCTATTCTGTTTTTTACACTTGCTTCTGGTTTTAACCAAACAATATCATCAATAAATTCCCAACCCTGTTTTACTAAAAATGGGTGTAAATCAAAAGGAATTGGATATCGCTTACTTGAATGAGAACGGCTAACTCTCGGAATAATGATAGGAGAAGTATTAACAATTAAAAATCTACCTTCTTTTGTAATTCTATGAGTTTCTTTAAAAACAGATTCAAGAAATTCTAAATATGCTTGATAGCTTGGATAAATTGAATAATCCCTTGCATTATAATAGGGTGGAGAAGTAAAAGTTAAATGAACACTTTCATCAGGAACGTACTTTAGGGCTTCTAACACATCCGCATTAACAACCACATTCTTTAAAAATTCAAAAGTTTCAGGGTGGGGCAAGACACTTTCTGTTTGATTTTCTTTTGCAAAATACTCCTTGTAAATTACAGTTCTAACCATTTCGTTAGTGTGATTAATTAATGGTTTTAAATGTTCTTCTACATCTTTGTCTTTTTCGAAAACCAGCAAACCTCGTATTGCTTGGCATATTGCTTTCGGGTCGTCATCTTCTAAAAATTCAAATAAAAGTGGTTTGTTTTCAGCTTTTCTTTGTCTGCCTATTGAAGATATTATTTCTCGCTTAACACTTGTGTCAGTTTCCTTTTTGTATAGTTCAGAAAGTTTATTTATATCTGAATTACCATTTAGTTTACCAATATTTTTAACAGCGTTTAATCTAACCTGAGAATGTTGGTGGTTTAAAAGTTCATATAAAAAAGTACTGTCAAAGTTACTTGGTAATTGTCCCAAACTTTCAAGAATAAAATTTATAGTCCCAACATCTCTTTGACTTTTAATAAGAATTGCAAGTTCTGAATTACCCTTGCGTTTCAGTTCGGAAATATATTCTTTAGTTATCATCAATTTTATTTTTTTATATTCGCAAAGATACTCAATTTAACGAGTTTTGTCACAATTTTCGAAATACCATTTACGGTTCTGTGTC
>DYPB01000057.1 GCA_020720185.1 Flavobacterium psychrophilum
CTGAGTAGTTGCTAGGCTTTTTTAATCTGAATATCTGAAATAAATTCATACTAAATTGTTTCAGCATCTTATTAATCCTCATCAGTTTTGCTATTTATTTTTTTTGTTTACTGGTTGTAAATGGAATTGGTTGTACTTTTTATATCAACCCTAATGTCAGGGCAAACGCTTTTAAAAATTTGTAACTATCAAATTCTCCAGAAAAAGATGCTATTTCTAGGCTCGTTCCAATTGTAAAAAAGTATGGTTCCTACCACAGCTGCCGATTTTGTAGTCCATTCAAATTGGATATTGTCAAATGATTGCAGGGATGGTTTCTGTTAAAAAATCGAATGATCCACTGCATTTGGGTTTAATTGTCAATAGGTTAAGTATTTAAGGTGGGTTTGAAGAATTAGCTGACATTTATTTAAATTAAAATTGAGTAGAATTTTTTCTTTTTAGTTTAATATCGAGATATTTGAGCAAAAAGAATAGGAAAAGATACTAAAAAAAACAAAAAAAAACAGCAGTTATAAATTGAAAAGCATAAAAACTAATTTTTAAAATCCATCTTAAATATTATGCTATAATTTTCAAAAATGTTTTTTCTAATTCATTCATCTGCTCATTGCCTTTGTATCTTATTTGTCTTGCAATAAAATATAACAAGAACCAAACAATAACCATAAGTAAGATAACAACAAAATCGAGAGTTATTGATTTTTTTAGGCTGTAATCAGAATATGCAATGCCACAAAAAATAATAAAAATCCCTGCAACAATAAAGTGGAGAAACATAAATAATGTCCATAAAGTTGGTTTTGGACCAAATAATCCTCTTATATGTGTTTCGTTATCATTAGTTTTTTCAAATTCTAAATGTAAATGAGGTGACCAATATTCTTTTTTATTTTCCACAACATCAATCCAAATATGGTCGTGTTTTATTATTAATAAACAATCATCTGGCTTAGATTCTTTATAATCTAAAATTTTTTTACAAATAGATTCTATACTTTGAGGCACATCTTTGTAGAAACGCAATCGAAGTCTAATTTGGTCATCTGAATTCATAAACGGAAGGTTTAGGTTGCTAAAATAGTAAAAAAAACGAAGTAGAGCTTTACTTATCAATAAATTTTTAAATGGAACAAAGAAATTATTTCATTTAGTTAGTTTTTTGTTCTAATTCTTTCATTTTTCTATACACTAAATCACATTCATAACCTTTTCGGAGTAGATAATCACAAAATTTCTTCTGTTTTTTTGGTTTACTTCGTTCAATTATGGCTTCCCAGTTTCGTTCGGCAAGTTTCTCAAAAAAGGTCAAATAATCCTCTTCGTCAATTTCTTTTAAAGCAATAGTGATAATTCGTTGGCTTATATTTCTTTGCTTTAATTCATTGATAATGCGAGTTTTACCCCAATTTTTTATTCGATGCTTCCCTCGAGTAAATACCTTTGCAAATCGTTCTTCATTTAGTAAATCATTTGCAAAAACATATTCTAAAACCTTGTCGATTTCTTCCCTATTTAATTTAAAAGATATTAATTTAGTAAGCACTTCATTATGACATCGTTCTTGATATTTGCAATAATATTCTATTTTTTGACAAGCTTCGGGGATTGAAAAAAAATCTTTCATAAATTATTTATTATCATCTTCAAAATCGCCATTTAAAAGTTGTTCAAAACCTGCTCTTAAATTTGGGGATGAAGGTCTTGGAGCGTTCGGTTGCATTAATTTTCCAGCAGGATCAACTAAAATGTATCTTGGTAAACTTGTAATATTAAAATCGGTTATAATTTTAGAATTCCATCCCGAATCGGCTAATAATTGTGTGCCAGTTAGTCCGTGTTCGTCTATATATTTTTTCCATATTTCAACTTCATTTCCATTTTCTAAATCAATACAAATATTAATAAAATTAATTCCTTGAGACGAATATTTTCTTATAATTTCTCTTAAATATGGTGCTTCTGCTTCTGATGCTCCTGATTTCATAGACCAAACTTGAATAAAAACATAGCCACCTAAAAAATCTTTAATACTTGTCATTTTACCATTATAATCAGGATATTTATAATCAATATTAGTTATTTTAACTGGTTTTTCAATTTCATGCTCTTTTTTGTAATAATCACTAATATTGTTAATAAAATTTTCTATTTTCTTTTGCTGAAAAACATTAAAAAAATCGTCAAAATTAGCATTTTGTAATCGTTTTGTATCAGCGATTCTCTTTTTTTCTAATTCGGACTTAAATTCAGAATAATTCATATTCATCAAATTCTTAAAATCGACTCGGTTTTCTAAAATTCTAGAAGTTGCCATAAAATTATTTTCGACAGCACCATCGCCAGAGAAGGCTAAACTTTTAGCAAAACTAGAAGCATCGGCATTAATAATCATATCGTAACCGTCTTTTACATATAAATCTACAAAATTTTTTCCGTCATAAAGTTGGTAAAACCCATCGTTAACAGAAAGGGTATCACTAAAAAAACCTGCCTGATTAATTCTCATTTTTTTTGTTTTATTCTTATCTATCTTTATATAAATATAATCACCATTCCGATTTTCTATTGTTACAGTAATTTTCAAAAGTCCTAATTTTGGTAAAATTTTTATAGAATCGATTGGTTTTTCAACAACTTTTTCGGCTGCTTTTTCTTCAATTTTTGTTTCAACTTTTTCAGTAATTTTATCAGGTTCAGTTTTTGGTATAGTTGTAATTTGTGCAAAAGTTTTTATAAAACTTGCAAAAATTAATGTTATTAATAAAATATTTTTCATAATCATAAATTAAGAATCAAAAGTAATATTTTTTTTAATATTTAATAATGTTCCGATATTAATTCTAATTCTGTTCTGAAAGCCAGCATTTTATCTCCAAATAGTGCAGCTCCTTCTTGCCTAAAATTTGGTGCATCCTCGTCATAATATCGTTGCAAAGTTTCTTTATCTTTACAAGAATATTGAATAGAATAGGTTGTTCCGCCCATTTCTTCTTCAATTAAAACTTTAACAATTCTGGCCGACGAAAATTTGCCTGTTGCTAAAATTTCAGGAATATGTTTTTGTTGCATCCATTCTAACCATTGGTTATGAACACTTTCGTGTATATTTATTGTAACATTGTAAATAATCATTTTATTTTTGAATTTGTTTCTATAACTCTTTATCGCCTCTTAAAGTTCTAAATTTTTTCCTTGAATTGGTATAAAAAATGCTGTCCTGATGTTTATAAATAATTTCCTCGTAACATTTTTTAGCTTTTTCAATTTCATTCAAATTACTGTAAATATCACCCAAAAAATAATAAGCCTCATCAATATAAATACAATCTTTATAGTCATCAATAATTTTTTGATATTGATTAATTGCTGCTATAAAATTCTGTTGTTTTTCATAAATTTTACCAATTCTGTAATAGGTAATTGGTTCAATTTCTGCGGTTTTGTTGTCTTTCAATAAATTTTGAAACTCTAATAAGGCATCGTTATCTTTGTTTTGATACAACAGGAAATCGGCATGAGCAAATTTTTTGAGAGCCACTTGTGTGCTATCAACAACGGTGTTGTCGCTAATTAATAAAAATAACTCTAAAGCATCGTTTGCAATTAACTGTGTAGCTGCTGATTTTAAGACTTTTAACTGTTTCGATGCCCATTTAAAATCGCTCTGAAAATAACTCGTTTTAGCAATTTTCATACTAGCTTCATTGGCAATAGTATTGTTTTTCAAATCATCTTCAATTTGAGAATAATAGATTAATGCTTGATTAAATTTTTCTTCAAATAACAAAATATCAGCCAATTCCATTTTTATTTCAGCTTGTTGAAATTCGTTTAATGGCAAATTTAATGCGTTTTTTAAAATAATTTTAGCAGCTGTCGGGTTTTTAAGATTAAAGGCTAAAAAATGAGCTTGTAATTTCTGCAAATTTAAACTGTAGGGTGAAACTCCAAACTGTTTTATTAAAAGTTCTAAGTTCTCTAATATTGCTAAATAATCTTTTTCAGATGCTGTGTTTATTTTAATGTTTTGTAAATAATAATTTGCTTTAATCTTCAAATCATTATCGATTGTATTTTCTAAAATATAATTATAAATTTCTTGTGCCGTTTTCTCATCTCCCTCATCAACAGCAAGTTGTGCAAGATTTATAATATTAAAAAACGATTCTGAATTGCGTTTATAAATAGATTTTTGTTGTATAAATGCTTTATTAAACTCCTTTTGTTGTACAAAAAACCAACTTAAATAATTGTTCCAAAACACATCTTTTGAATCTAAATTCTTGTCTTGAGATTTTAACAGCAATGCTTTTTTTAGCGTTTCGTTAAACTTTTCAGAACTGCCCTCCGACATATAAACAGAAAGTTGATATTGAATGTTTTGCAATATTTGAGGATTGTTGTACGATTCTGTTAGCAACCTCTCAACCATCAAATCCGTATTGCCTTGTTGCCCATAAAGCATTGCCATTTGATAATTAAAATTAAACAATGGATTTATTTTTATTGCGGTTTGATAACTTTGCAATGCAAAATCTAACAACCCTTTTTTTTCAAAATTTGGTGCTATTGCATAAACCTCGTCTGGATTTTTCTTTATTCTTTCAATGGCTTGATTGTAATACTTTATTGTTTTTTCAGATTCTTTTTTTAGCTGATAATTGTATCCTAATTCTACTAACAAATTAGAAGTATTATAAATTTTTATCCGTTCAAGTATTTCATTTTCAGACTTTTCATATTGTTGTAATTGTTGCAAACAATCTATCTTTTTTTGAAAAAAATAAGGGTTTAACGGTGTGGTTTTTAGCAATTCATCAAAACTAATTAATGCCTTTTCGAAATCACCTTTGTCAAAATAATTTTGTGCCAGTTGTATATTTTGTGCTACAAGAACAGGTGTAAAAATTAAGAATAATAGATAAATTTTTTTTTTCATCTGGGTTTATATAATTATTTTTTATTGGAAGATTTAAGCTTCATAATCATATTTTTATATGTTTTAAAAAACCAGTTTAGGTATTTTATATTAACAAAAATAGAATTTATATCCCAAAATATTCAAACAAGTTTTTGGGTGTTGGAATTGGTTTTGTTAAAAAAACTAATTATTATACCCAAATCGTTTGAGCATATTAGCGTTTGAACGCCAGTTTTTATTGACTTTTACATACAATTCGATATGAATTTGTTTGCCAAAAAAATTCTCTAAATCTATTCGTGCTTCAGTTCCAACTCCTTTTAAAGCCTCTCCTTTATGACCAATAATGATACCTTTTTGAGTTTCTCTTTCCACCATAATTACAGCTCGGATGCGAATAATTTTATCACTTTCAAAAAACTCTTCTGTAACAATTTCTACCGAATAAGGAATTTCTTTGTTATAATGTAATAATATTTTTTCACGAATAGTTTCATTTACAAAAAATCTTTCGGGTTTATCGGTCAATTGATCTTTTGGGTAATAAGCAGGATTTTCGGGTAATAAATTGATAATCCGAGTAAAAACCTCAGGAACATTAAAGTTTTTTAGTGCAGATATCGGAAATATTTCAGCATTTGGAACTTTTTCAGTCCAAAAAGCAACTTGCTCTTCTAGTTGCTCTTGATTAGAATTATCAATTTTATTTAATAATAATAAAACGGGAATTTTTGCATGAATAATTTTATTAAAGAATGCTTCGTCTTTTAAATCTTGCTCACCAATTTCTACCATATATATCAGTATATCAGCATCTTCAAAAGCTGATTTTACAAAATTCATCATTGATTCTTGCATTTCATAAGCTGGTTTGATAATTCCAGGAGTGTCTGAAAGTATCATTTGAAAATCATCACCATTTACAATACCTAAAATTCTATGTCGAGTAGTTTGTGCTTTTGATGTAATGATTGACAATCTTTCACCTACAAAAGCGTTCATCAATGTTGATTTTCCTACATTTGGATTACCAATAATATTTACAAAGCCAGATTTATGTTGCATTTTATTCTTTTTTACAAAGGTACAAAAAAAAGCCATTCTGAGATGCAGTATTCTTTCTTTAAAAACAAAAACACTTATATTTTATAGAAAAAAACAATAATTATAGAATCAAAAAATTATATTTGCACTTCAAATATTTTATAATAAAATGGCATTATCTGAACAAGAAATTATCCGACGAGAAAAATTAGAAACCCTTAAATCATTAGGAATAAACCCCTATCCTGCTGATTTATTTCCTGTAAATTGCACTTCAAAACAAGCAAAAGATGCGTTTGAAGAAGGTAAAAAAGTAATTCTTGCAGGTAGAATAATGAGTGATAGAGATATGGGCAAAGCCAGTTTTGTAGAATTGCAAGACAGCGAAGGGCGTATTCAATTGTATTTTAATCGAGATGTTTTGTGTCCTGATGAAGATAAGTCATTATACACTCAGGTTTTTAAAAAATTAACTGATTTAGGTGATTTTATTGGTATTGAGGGCGAAATGTTTTTAACAAAAGTTGGCGAAAAATCGATTAAAGTTACTAGTTTTAAATTGTTAAGCAAAACACTCCGACCATTACCATTGCCAAAAATAGATGAGAGAGGTGCTGTACACGATGCTTTTAATGATGCCGAATTGCGTTACAGAATGCGATATGTTGATTTGGTTGTAAACCCACAAGTTAAGCAAGTTTTTATAAAAAGAACAAAATTGTTTACTGCAATGCGTGATTTTTTTAATAAAAACGGTTATATGGAAGTAGAAACCCCTGTTCTTCAGGCTATTGCAGGAGGTGCGGCGGCTCGTCCGTTTGTTACACATCATAATTCTTTAGACATTCCTTTGTATATGAGAATTGCTAATGAGTTGTATCTCAAACGATTGATTGTTGGAGGTTTTGATGGTGTTTATGAATTTTCTAAAAATTTTCGCAACGAAGGTATGGATAGAACTCATAATCCAGAATTTACAGCAATGGAAATTTATGTTGCCTATAAAGATTATAATTGGATGATGAATTTTACTGAAAATTTATTAGAAAATTGTGCAATGGCAGTAAATGGCACTACAGATGCTGTTTTTGGAGAACACAAAGTGAGTTTCAAAGCACCTTATCATCGAGTAACAATGACCGATTCTATTAAACATTTTACTGGTTTTGATATTTCTGGAAAAACAGAAAATGAACTTTTTGAAGCCGCAAAATCAATGGGAATTGAGGTTAATGAAACTATGGGAAAAGGCAAATTAATTGATGAAATTTTTGGAGCAAAATGTGAAGGAAATTATATTCAACCTACATTTATTACAGATTATCCACTGGAAATGAGTCCTTTAACAAAAGTGCATAGAAATGACCCAAATCTGACAGAAAGATTTGAATTGATGGTTTGTGGCAAAGAAATTGCCAATGCGTATAGTGAATTGAATGACCCGATTGACCAACGAAAACGGTTTGAAGACCAACTAAAATTATCTGAAAAAGGAGATGACGAGGCAACACAATTTATAGATGAAGATTTTTTGCGTGCTTTAGAATTTGGAATGCCACCAACATCTGGATTAGGAATTGGAATGGATAGATTAATGATGTTTTTAACAAACAACCCGTCAATTCAGGAAGTTTTATTCTTTCCGCAGATGAAACCCGAAGCAAAACCATTAGAAATAAGTGAAGATGCAAAAATTGTTTTAGAAATTTTAAAGCAAAATAACGGCAAAATGATTCTAGAAGAATTAAAAATCAAGTCAAATTTAAGCGGTAAAAAATGGGATGCTGCTACAAAAACATTATCAAAAACGGGATTGATAAAAATTTCTTTAATTGATGAAAATAAAATTATAGAAATTTTGTAAAAACAAATATTATCTTTTGTAAGCTTGTTTTTTAACCCATTCTCTATATTTTTTTGCAATTTCTAAATGCTGTTCATAAGTTTCGGCAAATTCCGTAGTTCCAAAATTTTCAACACTGGCACAAAAATACAGATAATTATTTTTATCTGGATTCAAAACCGCCTCGAGTGCCGATTTATCTGGCATTGCAATAGGTCCTGGTGGCAATCCTAAATTAGTATAAGTATTGTATGGCGAATCAATTTTTAAATCGCCTTCTAAAACTTGTTTAATAACTTGCTTAAAATTGTTTTCTTTCTTTTTTCTTCCAAAAATATTAGTAGGGTCAGCCTGCAAAGGCATCTCTATCTTTATTCGGTTCAAATAAACTGCTGCAATTTTTGATCTATCTTCATTTTTAACACTCTCTTTATGTACAATTGATGCTAATATTGTGGCTTCAATAGGGCTTAAATTATGGCTTTTTGCTTGTTCAGTTCTTTTCTTATTCCAAAAATCTTTATAGGTATCAAGCATTTTATCTCTAAAATCATTAGCCGTTGTGTTCCAATACATTTCGTAAGTATTTGGTAAAAATATGGTAAAAACATTTTCTTCATTAAATCCATTTTGACTTAAAAAAACAGGGTCTTTTATAGCCTGCAACAACGATAAACTGTCAGCTTCAATCTGACTGCTAACTTTTCCTACTAAATCTTCTAATCTTTCTTGATTATTGAAAGATAATTTGACAACAATATTATGCCGCAACGCTTTAACTAAACCAAGAGTACTCATTCCTTTTTTGAACAAAAACCTACCTGATTTTACATTACTTTCATATTGCCATATTGATGCAACTGTTTCAAAATCAGAATAATTATCTATATAAGGAGCAATTATTTTTTTTGCTTGTTCATAATTTGTATTGTGTGGAATTTTGATATAAACTTCGTTTTTATCAAAATTTGTATTGCTTAAAAAAGCATATTTTACGATAATTATTATAAACAATATCGAAACGATAGTTGCACTGATTTTTATAGGTTTACTGATTTTTTTAATATTCATTCTATTGATTTTTAATAAGTTGAAATAAAATCTCGTCTTTATAAACACCGTCAATTAAATTCCATTGTTTTTTGATGCCTATTTTTTCGAATCCAAATTTAGTAAAAAGCTTTAAACTGGCTAAATTTTCGGGGCTGATATTTGCAAAAATTTGATTCAAGTTTATTTTTTTGAAACTGTATGCTATCAATAACTGCAAAGATTCGCTTCCAAATCCAGAATTTTTATCGCAATCTTCTTTAATAATAATTCCAATTCCTGCTCGATTATTTCGTGCATCAAATTCAAATAAATCAATCAAACCAATTGCGGTTTCATCGTTTTTTTTACAAATAACAAGCCGTAATTGCTTGGCTTCATAAATATTTTGATGAGCATTTTCAAGATATTGTTTGATTAAAAATTTGCTATATGGTGTTTGTGTATTACTCATTTCCCAAATATTTTCGTCGTTTTCAATTGCATAAATAAACTCCAAATCTTGGGGTTCTAATGCTCGAAGATAAATATTATTTCCTGTTAATGTTTTCAAAAATCAACAAATTAATTGGAGTGCATTATTTAGATTAATTGTAAATTAAACGCAAAAAGTATTTTGTAAGCATTATAATTTCGTCAAAAATAAGCAAATATTATGAATATTCAAGATGCGAATTTTATTGCTGAATGTTTAATTGGAATATCATCAAAAAACAGCCTGCAATCCTTGAAACCACAAAGATTAATTTGAGAAATAAAAAACATGTCCTCTATATTTTGTTTTTCTAACTTTTTGCGTCCCATTTTTTTTTTGTAAGTTTACAAAAAAAATCATAGCACCTCAAAAAAAGAATTAACTGAATTATTTATATTAAATTTAATTTTCAAAACCAATGAAAAAAACAATCCTAATGATTCTTGACGGCTGGGGCAAATCGCCCGATCCAAAAGTATCTGCCATAGACAATGCTAACATTCCGTTTATCAACAATTTATATAAAAATTACGCTTCCGCAGAATTACGAACCGATGGATTGAATGTAGGCTTGCCTGATGGACAAATGGGAAATTCCGAAGTAGGACATATGAATCTTGGAGCAGGTCGAATTGTGTATCAAGATTTAGCAAAAATTAATTTGGCAGTCGAAAATAACACAATAGCAGAAGAAAAAACATTGATTGATGCTTTTCAATATGCTAAAAATGAGAATGTTGCTGTTCATTTTTTGGGATTATTGTCAGATGGGGGAGTCCATTCACACACTTCGCATTTGAGAGGATTGATTGATGCTACGCAAGAATTTGGATTGCAAAAAATTTTTATTCATGCTTTTACAGATGGTCGAGATGTTGATCCAAAATCAGGAGCATTATATCTTGAAAACATTAATAATTATATGGATGGAACTTCGGCAAAACTGGCATCGGTAATTGGCAGATATTATGCTATGGATAGGGATAATCGTTGGGAAAGAATTAAAAAAGCCTACGATTTATTGGTTCACGGTCAGGGAAAAAAAACCAAAGATGCTGTTTTATCTATGATGGATTTCTATCAAAATAATATAACCGATGAGTTTATCGGACCCATGATTTTGGTGAATGACGATAACGAACCAATAGCAACAATCAACGAAAAAGATGTTGTGATTTTCTTTAATTTCCGAACCGATAGGGGCAGAGAATTAACCGAAGCCCTTTCGCAACAAGATTTTGCAGAACAAGAAATGAAAAAGTTGAATTTGTATTTTGTAACTTTAACTAATTATGACGAAACTTATGCGAATGTGAAAGTTGTTTATAACAAAGATAATATTACCGAAACACTGGGAGAAGTTATAGCAAAAGCTGGTAAAAAACAAATTAGAATTGCCGAAACTGAAAAATATCCACATGTAACATTCTTCTTTTCGGGCGGTCGAGAACAACCTTTTATTGGCGAAACTCGAATTTTAAAAAACTCGCCAAAAGTGGCCACTTATGATTTGCAACCCGAAATGTCTGCCTTTGAACTTGCCGATGCACTTGTGCCAGAATTAGAAAAAAACGAAGTAGATTTTGTATGTTTAAATTTTGCCAACGGCGATATGGTGGGTCATACCGGTATAATGAGTGCTGCTATAAAAGCCTGTGAAGCCGTTGATAAATGTGTCGAAAAAGTAATTACGGCAGCTTTAAAAAATGATTATACCACTATAATAATTGCCGATCATGGCAACTGCGAAACTATGATTAATCCCGATGGCAGCCCAAATACTGCTCATACTACTAATCCTGTTCCTATTATTCTGGTTGATAAAGATGTTAAAACCATAAAAAATGGAATCTTGGGTGATATTGCTCCAACAATTTTAGAACTAATGGATATTGAAAAACCAGCCGTAATGACTGGAAAATCATTGCTATAGATTTCTCATTTCCAAAATTGTTTCAATTGGGTTATCGCTTTTAAAGATATAATTTCCAGCAACTAATACATCAGCACCTGCAACCATAAGTTGTTTGACATTTTTATTTGATACGCCACCATCAACTGTTATTATTGTTTTGGCATTTTTTTTGATGATTAAATCCTTTAGAATTTTTATTTTTGAATAGGTATTTTCGATAAATGCTTGACCGCCAAAACCTGGATAGACACTCATAATTATTACAATATCAATTTCTTGAATGTAATTTTCTAAAACCGAAACTTCTGTATCTGGATTAATAGCAACACCAGCCTTACAGCCATTTAATTTTATTAAACTAATATTTTCCAGTAAGTTAGGACAAGTTTCAAAATGTATTGTAATGTTATTCGCACCCAATTTTGCAAAAGTTTTAATATACTTTTCGGGTTCAATAATCATCAAATGAACATCAAGTATTTTTGTACAATGTTTTGCAATAGCCTCAAAAACAGGCATTCCAAACGAGATGTTAGATACAAAAATACCATCCATAATATCAATATGCAACCACTCCGCCACCGATTGGTTAATCATTTCTAAGCCTTGTTGCAAATTGCCAAAATCAGCAGCAAGTATTGAAGGGGCTATAATTTGTTTTCTCATATTTATAGAAATGTTTTTGCAAAGATATAAAACTCTAAAAAAATCTATTAATTACTCAGCCTACTAAATTCTAAAAAAATTAGAAAGGCAGGTATAAACTATTGTTTTAAAATTTGATTATAGGCGGTTTTATCATTCAAAATGCTAGTTGCTTTTAAAATTGTGGGGTTGTTTTTTATATAATATTGATACAAACCTTCTTTGTATTGGTATCTTTTTATGATTTCATCAAGGAGTAATTTTTTGATTGTAGCTTGATTTTTGTCTAACAATTTTTGTTCGCTTTTTTGTATAGCCGTTAGTAATTGCTGATATTCGGCAGTTATATTTTCGTCTAATCGTTCTTTTTTGGCTGCTGCCAATGTGTTTTTTAATGCGGTTTCCGTATTGGTATTAAAACTAAAATTGGTTTGTTTTAAAAAAGCCTTAAAATTTTGATAATCAGCAGTTGTAATTGTAGGGATTTTATCTCCAAAATTTGGATTTTTATAATAATACTGGGTAACAAAATCAAAAAAGCCATCGTTTTTTATCAATAAATCTACAATTTCATCGTGTCTTTCTTCATCTAAAACCACATCGGGCAAAATGCCACCACCGTCATAAACAGTACGATTATTTTTTGTTTTGAAAGCATTATAATTTGTCGAAACCGTTCTAATGGGTTTGCCTTCATTATCTTTATGCCAATAATCTAATGCCTGAATACACCTTCCAGCTGGGGTGTAATATCTTGATATTGTTATTTTTAACTGCGTTCCATAAACTAATTCCATTGGTCGTTGCACTAATCCTTTTCCAAAACTGCGACCACCAACAATTACGGCACGGTCTAAATCTTGCAAAGCACCCGAAACAATTTCAGATGCCGAAGCACTTTTTCCATCCACTAAAACCGCTAATGGAATGGTCAAATCAATTGGTTCTCGACTGGTTCTATAAGTTTCGTTATATTTTTCAACTTTGCCTTTTGTGGTAACAATTATTTCGTTTTTTGGCACAAATAAATTACAAATATTTACGGCCTCTTGTAACAAACCACCGGGGTTTCCTCTTAAATCCAAAACAATTTTTTCAGTTCCTTGTTTTTTTAAATCTTCTAATGCCACTTTTACTTCTGCCGATGCTTTTTGTGTAAACTGCGTTAATACAATATATCCTGTTTTGTCGTCAATTTTGGCATAAAACGGCACGGATTTTATCTCTTGTTCGTCTAACGAGATTGTTGCGGTTGCGGTTTTATTTTGTCGGATATATTTTACCTTAATTTTGGTGTTTTTAGAGCCTTTCATTAACTGCTCTGCATCAGCATTATAATCTGCTAAAACCACATCTCCTATTTGAATAATCTCATCTCCAGCCCGCAAACCTGCTTTATCGACAGCAAAATTTTTATAACATTCTTTTAAAATAATTTTATCATTTTTACGAACAATCATAGCACCAATTCCAGCATATTCAGCTGATTGAATTACTTTAGCTTTATTAACATCTTGTTCATTATAATAATTGGTATAAGGATCCAAATCAGCAACCATAGTTTTGATAGATTTGTCCATCAAATCAGCTGAATTTACTTCATCAACATAATTTTTATTGATGGTTTTAAAAAGTTCCGTAAAAATTTCTATTTGTTTAGCAATTTCAAAAAAATCATCTTTAAAACTGGCACTAATAAATAAAAATCCAGTTGCAATTGCAGTAAAAATATAGCGTTTTTGGAGTAATTTTTTCATAAAATTTGATTCAATATTGGGTTTAAGCAAATATATTCAAAATATCTAATAATTTTTCCTATTTATTATAATTTTTCAGGTATGAAAAAAATCTATAAAAGATTTTTTTTCGGTAAGTATGTTAAAAGATTTTTTTTAACCCAAAAAAAGAATATATTTGCCAAACAATAACTGGGGGATTAGCTCATTTGGCTAGAGCGCTTGCCTGGCAGGCAAGAGGTGGTCGGTTCGAATCCGATATTCTCCACAAAAACGCTTAAAACACTAATAAACACAAGCGTTCGCAAG
>DYPB01000058.1:0-1490 GCA_020720185.1 Flavobacterium psychrophilum
AAAACAGTTTACTTTTTCGTCATAAAGTAGCACAAGCCGTTAGAAATTATCTTTCTAATTTAGATTTTTGTGAGGTAGAAACACCCTATTTAATCAAATCAACACCCGAAGGTGCAAGAGATTTCGTGGTGCCAAGCCGAATGAATGCAGGACAATTTTATGCCTTGCCACAATCACCACAAACTTTTAAACAATTGTTGATGGTTGGTGGAATGGACAAATATTTTCAAATCGTAAAATGTTTCCGTGATGAAGATTTGCGTGCCGATAGACAACCCGAATTTACACAAATTGACTGCGAAATGGCATTTGTCGAGCAAGAAGATATTTTAAATGTTTTTGAAGGATTGACCCGTCATTTGCTAAAAGAAATTAAAGGTATCGAGGTAGAAAAATTCCCGAGAATTACTTATGATTATGCTATGAAAACTTATGGAAATGACAAGCCAGATATACGATTCAATATGTGTTTTAACGAACTTAAAAATTCTGTAGAAACACTTCTAACTCCCCCTTCGGGGGCTGGGGGGCTTGGTTTTCCTGTTTTTGATGCAGCTGAGTTGGTTGTCGGAATTAATGTCGAAAATTGTGCCGAATATACCAGAAAACAATTAGATGAATTGACCGATTGGGTAAAACGACCACAAATTGGAGCAACAGGATTGGTCTATGTAAAATATAATGCCGATGGAACTTTAAAATCGTCAATAGATAAATTTTTTGATGAAGCGGTTTTAAAAACTTGGGCAACAAAAATGAACTCAAAACCAGGAGATTTAATGCTGATTTTGTCTGGTGGTGCTGATAAAACCCGTGGGCAACTTTCTGCTTTGAGAATGGAATTGGCAACAAGATTAGGATTACGCAAACCCGAAGAGTTTGCTCCATTATGGGTAGTCGATTTTCCTTTGTTAGAATTTGACGAGGAATCTGGTCGCTATCATGCTATGCATCACCCGTTTACCTCTCCAAAACCCGAAGATATGCACCTATTGGAAACCAACCCAAAAGCAGTTCGAGCCAATGCATACGATATGGTTTTGAACGGCAACGAAATTGGCGGTGGCTCAATTAGAATTCATGATAAAAATACACAAGCATTGATGTTTAAATACTTGGGTTTCAGCGAAGAAGAAGCCAGAAACCAATTTGGCTTTTTGATGGACGCCTTCCAATTTGGAGCACCACCACACGGCGGATTGGCTTTTGGATTGGATAGACTTGTTGCTATTTTGGGTGGACAAGAAACGATTAGAGATTTTATTGCTTTCCCAAAAAACAATTCTGGCAGAGATGTAATGATTGATGCACCATCAACAATTGATGATATGCAGTTGAAAGAGCTGGGTATTAAGGTAGAATAAATTTTGTATGTTTGTACTTAAAATTAGATAGTTATGCTAGAAATAAGTAGATTTTACGGAATTATTATTTAACGGAATTATTATTTACATGTTCTTCAACGATCATAACCCACCACATTTTAAAAT
>DYPB01000058.1:1590-7653 GCA_020720185.1 Flavobacterium psychrophilum
ACGGAATTATTATTTACATGTTCTTCAACGATCATAACCCACCACATTTTAAAATTAAATTTGCAGAATATGAAGCAAATATTTTAATAGAAAATGGCAGTTTGCTAAATGGAGATTTTCCGATAGGAAAATTAAAATTGGTTCAAGCATAGGCAGAAATTCATAAAGAAGAATTATTATCAATGTGGGATTCAAAAGAATTTCATAAAATAAACCCTTTACAATAAAAATGTATAAAGTAAGTAAAATAATTGCAATCGAGAACTATACTATTGTATGTCAATTAAATACGGGTATAAAAAAGAAAATTGAAGTACTGCCTTTAATTGAAAATCATGCACAACTCAACGGAATTAATCAGTTAAAAGACAAATCTATTTTTAATAATGCTGCTGTTGGTTTAATGGGAGAAATTTATTGGGAAAATCTAATTACATCTAAATCTAACGAAAAGTGGAATTATGACATTTCGCCAGAATATATTTATAACAATGGAAAAACAATAGATTAATGTAACAATTCAGTAGCATTTTACGATTTTCCGTTGAAAGAGTTGAGTATAAAATTGAGTTTGTAAATAAAACTAAAAGTATATCTTTACGCAAAATATTTTGTAGTAATGAATCCCAACTTGCTAATACCAAATAACGCTTTAAACAAAGCTTATCAAAACACAAAAATAATTAGGGCTGAAATGGACAATTTCAAGGCCCAAATGGTAAGCATTCTTGACGCCATTGATGAAAAAGAAACCGAAGAGTTTCATAAAAACTTGGTTATCAATTTTCTTAAAAAAACATTCTATGACAGCCATAATTTTGTGAATACCAAAGGCAGAAACGACCTTGTAATTCATAACGGTAAAGATACAAAAAGCCCTGTTGGGATAATTATAGAAGCCAAAAGTCCCATCAATAAAACTGAAATGATAACAGCTAATGACTTGAATGGCAAAGCCTTGCAAGAATTAGTTTTGTATTATTTGAGAGAAAGAATAACAAATAAAAACACCAATTTAAAACAACTGGTGGTTACCAATATTTATGAATGGTTTATTTTTGATGCACATATTTTTGAAAAATTATTTGCCCAAAACAAAAAATTAATCAAAGATTTTAACGACTTTGAAGAAAAAAGAAGCTCGGGCAAAACGACTGGTTTTTTCTACAAAGAAATTGCAAAACCATATATCGAAACCATAAAAAACGAACTGGTTTTTACCTATTTCGATATCCGAAAATATGAAACGCCGTTGCGAAATGATGACCAAGAAGAGGATAAACTATTGGTCGGATTATTCAAAATATTTTCGCCACAGCATTTATTAAAACTGCCTTTTGCTAATGACAACAATACGCTAGACCGAGATTTTTATGAAGAATTGCTGCATATTATTGGCTTGACCGAAGTAAAAGATGGCGGCAAAAAAATAATCGTACGGCAGGAACCAAAAAACCGAGATGCGGGTTCGTTGTTAGAAAATGCTATTGTACAATTAGAAAGTTTAGATAAAATATCCCGAATTAAAAACCCAAAAAACTATGGCGATACCAAAGACGAAGTTCTTTTTAGCGTTGGTTTAGAATTATGTATTACTTGGATAAATAGAATTTTATTTTTAAAACTACTTGAAGCACAGATAATTACTTATCAGAAAAATGATAAATCCTATTCGTTTTTAAATTCAGATTTGATAAAAGATTATGACAAACTCAATACTTTATTTTTTCAGGTATTGGCAAAATTGCCCGAAGATAGAAACGCAAGTGTAGCCACAATTTTTAGCAAAGTTCCTTATCTAAACAGTTCGTTGTTTGAACCGACCGAACTGGAACACGAAACACTTTTTATATCTGGGCTCGAAGATGATACGGTTTTAAAACTCTTGCCAACAACGGTTATCAAAGACAATTTAAAGAAAAAAACAGGACATTTAAACGCATTAGAATATCTTTTTTCTTTTTTGGATGCCTATGATTTTGCCACCGATGTTACCGAAAAATTTAAAGCCGATGATAAAAAATTAATCAATGCGGCGGTTTTAGGATTGATTTTCGAGAAAATAAACGGTTACAAAGACGGCTCTTTCTTTACGCCCAGTTTCATCACTATGTATATGTGCAGGGAAACAATTCGGAGGGCTGTGGTACAAAAATTTAATGATGCAAAAGGCTGGGAATGTGGCAATTTGGTTGATTTGTATAACAATATTAAAGACACAAAAGAAGCCAGTGCAATTATCAATAAACTAAAAATTTGTGATCCAGCGGTTGGTTCAGGGCATTTTTTGGTATCGGCATTAAACGAAATAATTGCCATAAAACACGAATTAGGGATTCTGCAAGATGAAAATGGAAGATGGCTTAAAGAATATGATATTGAAATTGTTAATGATGAATTAATCATTAAAAAAGACGACGAAATTTTTCAATATAATCCAAAAAATAAAGAAAGCCAACGGGTGCAAGAGGTTTTGTTTTATGAAAAACGGACCATTATAGAAAATTGTTTATTTGGCGTAGATATCAACCCCAATTCTGTCAAAATTTGCCAACTGCGGTTGTGGATAGAATTGCTGAAAAATGCTTATTATCATTTTGGTACCAGCAATCTTGAAACTTTCCCAAACATTGATATCAACATCAAATGTGGCAACTCGTTAATAAGCCGATTTGGATTGGATGCCGATTTGACAAAAGCATTAAAAAACAGCAAATACAATATTGATACTTATAAAATTGCCGTTTCTACCTATCAAAACTCAAAAGACAAGGCACAAAAAAGAGAAATGCAAGCCATAATTGAGGAAGTAAAAGCCAATTTTACGACCGAAATTGCCACCAACGACCCCAAAAAGCTGAAGTTAGAAAAAGCAAAAGGCGACTTGTTTAACAAAACCAACCAAATAGGCATGTTTGAATTGGGCAAAAAAGAAATGGAAATTTGGAACAAACAAATCAATCTTTTGGCAGCAGAAATTTCCGTTTTAGAAGCCGAAATTGATGATATAAAAACTAACCGAATTTATGACCGAGCCTTTGAATGGCGGTTTGAATTTCCGCAGGTTTTGAACGATGATGCCAGTTTTATTGGGTTTGATGTTGTGGTGGGAAATCCGCCGTATTTTTCTTTATCAACAATGGGCAAAAATTCTCAAAATTATTTTGAAAATTCAAATTACAAAACATTTGTAAAAACAACAGATATTTATTGTCTATTTATCGAATTGGCAAAAAATATTGGCAGTAATAAAGCACAAAATCATTTCATCACTTCAAACAAATGGCTTACTGCAAATTATGGTTTGAATACAAGAACATTTTTATCAAAAAACACGAGCAATATTAATTTAATCGATTTTAATAATTATCAAGTATTTGATGAGGCAACTGTTGATACTTGCCTATTATCATTTTCAAATAAAAACGGTACAATAACCGATTATATTGAATTTGATATAAAAGAAAAAGAAGAGAAAATTGAAGTTTTTTTAAAGAATATCACAAAATCTATTAAAGCCATAACTCTAAAAGACAATTGGAATATGTCTGGTTTTGAACATAGTAATATAAAAGAGAAGGTTGAGAAAAAAGGAACTAAATTAATAAATTGGGAGGTAAAATTTTATAGAGGAATTACGACTGGATATAATGAAGCCTTTATAATTGATACCGAAACAAAAAATAGATTAATAAAAGAAGATAATAAAAACAAACAATTTATTAAGCCATTATTAAGAGGGCGCGATATTGAAAAACATTCTAGTTTAGAAAATGAATTGTGGATAATTTATATTCAAAAAGGATTTACAATCAATGGTAATATAGCAGATAGTAAAACAAATAAATCCAAACGAAAAGTTGTAACCACAACAATAATGGATCCAACAGAATGGTTTGAAAATAATTATCAATCTGTATTTAATTACCTATTTCGATTTGAAACTCAATTAATAAATCGAATGGATAAAGGCGATTTTTGGTGGGAATTAAGAGCCTGCAATTATTTAGATGATTTCGAGAAAGAAAAAGTTATATTCACAAAAGCATCGAAAATTAAATCATTTGCTTATGATGATAAAGGTCATTTTTTATTAAATACTAGTTATGTTTTAATTGGTGAAAATTTGAAGTATTTATTAGCCATTTTAAATTCAAAATTGATAAGTTTTTGTTTTATGAATTTTTATCAAAGTGGTGGCATTGATGGTGAAATTACAATCCAATCGATCGAAAATTTTCCAATTCCCGAAATCTCAAAAACCAACCAAAAACCTTTCATCAAAACCGTCGATAAAATCCTTTCCCTCAAAAAAGCCAATCCCCAAGCCGATACTTTGGTTTTAGAAAAAGAAATTGATGCTATGGTTTATCAATTATACGGCTTGACCAATGAGGAGATAAAAATTGTGGAGGGGAGTTAAAAAATAATTTGGATTCATTAGATAAGTTATTCCTATTTAAGGAAGATTTGAAAATAATTTTATATTACTTTTGCAAAAAAAATATGGAAATTTTTATCTATCTATTCTTTTCTCTTTTTTCAGTTTTAAATCCAATTGGAACCGTGCCAATTTTTGTAGGACTGACACAAGATTACAGTAAAAAAGAACGATCAAGAGTGTCATTACTCACGGCAATTAATGTTTTTATAATTCTGATAATTTCTTTTTTTATTGGGCAATATGTATTGTCGTTTTTTGGAATAACCATAAATTCTTTGAGAATAACAGGCGGAATTATAATTGCAAGTTCTGGATTTTCTTTATTAAACGGCAAGTTCAAAAAAGAAAGAGGTATTAATAAAGAAGTTGAAACGGATATTCATAATCGAAATGATATAGCCCTAACACCACTGGCTATGCCAATGTTAGCAGGTCCTGGTTCAATGTCTTTACTTATTACATATTATCAAGATCATCAAAACACAAACGAGATAATTGCCTCTTGTTTTGCTATTTTAGCTGTTTCGCTTTTTATTTTTATAACTCTAAAAAGCGGTCATTATTTATCTAAAATTTTAGGTGCTTCTGGAATTGTTGCTATATCAAGAATTATTGGGTTTTTAACCATTGCCATTGGTGTTCAATATATTATAAGTTCTCTTTTAAGTATAATAAGAGGAATTTAACTATGCTTTAGGTAAGAAAATTTCAGCCATCATACAACGGGCACTTCCGCCACCGCAGGCTTCGATAGTATCTAAATTGGCACTCAAAATAGTAATATGCTCTTCTAATTGTGCCACTTGTTTTTTAGTCAAACTCTGATGTGCTGATTGGCTCATTACCAAGTATCTGCGTTCGTTTGCACCCAAAACTTCGAGCATATTTCCTGCAAAATTATTCATTTGGTCTTCAGTAATCAAAATAATTTCTTTCCCGTCGGCTTTTAAACTGTCTAAAACCATTTTTCGCTCCTTTTTATCATCAATGCAATCGGCACAAATTACCGCAAAACTATCGCCAATACACATCATTACATTGGTGTGATAAATCAATTTTCGTTCGTTATTTACGGTTTGAAAAGCTTCAAAAATTACTGGTGAAAATTCAAAATCTTCACAAAATTCTATAAATAATTCTTCATCGGCTCTTGGCGAAAGGGCACAATATGCCTTGCCGTTTTCTCTGTCTAGAACGATGCTTCCTGTTCCTTCAAGATAAAATCCATCTTCTTCAGCAACGGTATAATCCATTATTTCGTCATTAATATGAAAACCGTTTGTTTCTAAGATATCTAAAATATCATCTCTTCGTTCTAATCGACGGTTTTCTGCAAACATCGGATACAGAACTACATCACCATTTTCATGAAACGAAATCCAATTGTTCGGAAAAATACTGTCGGGCGTATCGGGATTTTCGGTGTCATCAACCACAATAACATTAATACCTACTTTGCATAATTTTATTACAAAAGCATCAAATTCTTGTTGGGCTTTAGCGTTTACTGTCATTGGCGATAAACCGTCAAGTACTTTTTGATAATAATTATTTACAGCCGTCTGTTCGTTCATTCTAAACGCCACTGGGCGAATCATTAGTATTGAGTTTGTGGTTTG
>DYPB01000058.1:7753-13938 GCA_020720185.1 Flavobacterium psychrophilum
AAAACTACCTCGGTTGCTGCTGTGTTACACAATGAATCATTCCGCCGCTTGCATATAGATTTCGAACATCAATACCAATTACTTTTCTGTTTGGATATAATCGTTGGATTGTTGCATTTGCAATTTCATCATTTGGGTCGTTATAGTTGGGTACTAAAACAACAGTGTTTGCAATATAATAATTAATATATGAGCCTTTATAACCTAATTTTTTGCCGTAATCGGTGGTTACATTGTTTTGTGTTAATGGCAATTTGATGAATTTGTAAGGTTTTTTGTTTTTGTTTTTTGCAACAAATAAAATCTCAATGTCATTTTCAGGAACTTGCCAATAGTGTAAATCATCTTCTCTCATTGTAACAATTGTTGATGAATTTGCAAAACGGGCAAAACCATCAATGTGCATATCGGTAATTTCTTGACCTGCAAGTCCTTTTAGCCAAATAAAATTGGTTACACCATAATGTTTTGTGAAAATAGCCTCGGCTTGCTTTTGTGTCATTTTTGGGTTTCTATTTGGATTTAAAATAGCACTTTTGGTTGCCAATAATGTTCCGTTTCCATCAATTTCGACTGCACCGCCTTCGTTTATCATAGTTGCATTCAAATCAACAACTTGAAAACCTTTGTCATTTGCAATTTTTGATGGAATAGCGTTGCAATCTTCAAATTTTGCTTTTTTGCCCCATCCGTTGAATCCCCAATCTTGAATTACTAATTTACCGTTTTTATCTTTCACAAAAATAGGTCCATTGTCTCGTACCCAAAAATCGTCAGTTGGATAAATATTAAAATCAATATTATCAAAATCAACATTTGCATTTTCTAAAAGCTCTTCTATTTTTTCTTTTTCGTCATTATCGTAGGCAATTATATGAACATTTTCGCTTGTTGCCAATGCTTTTGTCATTGTTACCCAAGTACTATTTAATTTATTAGAATAAGGAATTCCGTATTGAAACTCGTGTGGCCATTGCAACCAGGTACCTTCGTGTGGGCTTGATTCTTCGGGCATTGTGTATAAAATTTTGTTTGTTTTTTTGGTGTCAGTCTTATTTTTTATTTGACCCATTGAATATAATGAAAATAAAACAGCGGTAACTAAAAATGTAATCTTTTTCATAATTATTATTTTTAAATTAAACTTATAACCGAATCAAAGGCAATGTAGAGCATCTTAAAAGCC
This sequence comes from Flavobacterium psychrophilum, assembly GCA_020720185.1. GTDB lineage: Bacteria > Bacteroidota > Bacteroidia > Flavobacteriales > Flavobacteriaceae > Flavobacterium > Flavobacterium psychrophilum_O. The sequence continues at coordinate 8,940 of DYPB01000058.1, forward strand.
CTTCTTGTTTTGAAATTTCTGCATATGGAATTTCTTCGACTGTAAAATCATTTTCTCGTAACCAATTATTTAATCTCGTAAAGTTTTTTTCAGATACCACAATATTTTCATCAATAGAAAATAGATTTGAATTCATATTATACATTTCATCTCTTGTAATATGAAAAAGGTTTTCTTTTCCAAAAAGATGAATTAAAAACATATAATCTGCTTCTTCTCTGAATCCGCTTTTATAAATAATTCCTTTATTTTTGCCTACTGGCTGAAAACAACAATCCAAATGAAGGGCATTATCTCGGGCTTCTATTTTTGATTTTACAAGGTCGAATTCTTTTACAATTTTATTCGGAAATAAATTTCTAATGTATTCAACACCAAGCATATTAGTTCGTGCGGTTATGTAATCTTTATAATCAGAGCCTTTGTAAGTTCCAATAAAAATATAGTCGTTGTATAGCATTACATCGCCACCTTCAATATGAACTTCGACTGGTGGACGAACCACTTTTTTTGAATCTATCTGCTTGATAATGTATTGAATAGCATCTATTTCTTTTTCTCGGTCGGGTAAAATATTGGCTATAATAAAGGTATCTTCTATAACAAAACCTATATCTCTTGTAAAAATTTGATTGTAGTTTTCTATCATTTCTGGTCGAAATACCTGCACCTCATATTTCTGAAAAACTTGATTAAAAGCTTCCATTTCATTAACCATATCTGCCTCTATCGGATAAGTTCCTGCAATAATGTATTCTAATGATTTTGGATCATAGGCTTCTTCGATTGTTGGTGTCGGTCCATTACTTATTGCTGTTCCTAACACAACTGCTTGTAATTTTGAGGTTTCGTTTTTAAGATTTAACGGTATCATTTTTTTTATTTTTTCTAATCATTAAGATATGTCAAAGCGTTTAAAACATCTTTCTATTTAAAAAACCAACTTGCTACTAAAATTGCAGTTATAACACACACTAAATCAACAAGTAACATTGTGCCTAATGTGTATCGGGTGTTTTTAATTTTGATAGATCCAAAATAAACTGCTATAACATAGAAAGTGCTTTCGGCACTGCATTGAAAAATGGCTGATAATCGGGCTGTGAACGAATCGACACCATAATTGGTCATGGCATCTAACAAAAACCCACGAGAACCTGCCGAACTAAATGGTCGCAAAATGGCTACTGGTAATGAATTGATTATGTCTTGACTCACGCCAATATTAGAAAAAACAAGCGAAACGCCGTTAGTAATCATTTCGAATAATCCGCTGTTTCTAAAAAATGAAATAGCAACCAACATTCCCATTACATAAGGAAAAATGGTTACGCCTGTATTCAATCCGTTTCTTGCTCCTGTTACAAATGCGTCGAAAACCGTAGTGTTAATTTCAATAAATTTCTTTTCGTTGATAAAAGAATAAGTTAAGGTAAATCCAATAATTGCAACCAGCATTAATCCAGATAAATTGTTGGTAAAAAAGTTTTTGCCAATTAAATCTAAACTACTGATATAGAACAACAAACCTGCAATAGCGGCTAATATTGTAGTTAATGCAATTATTAACGATGCGGATTTGAAATTTATTTTTTGACGAATACCAACAATTAAAAATGCTGCAATTGTACCTATAAACGAGGTAATAATACAAGGCAACATCACATCGGCGGGATTAGTGGCATTTGCAGCAGCACGATAACCAATTATTGAGGTTGGGATTAGTGTTAAACCCGCTGCGTGCAAACACATAAACATAATTTGAGCATCAGAAGCTTTGTCTTTTTCGGGATTAATTTCTTGCAAGGTTTCCATTGCTTTGAGTCCAAATGGTGTGGCGGCAGAATCCAATCCGAGGAAATTTGCTGCAAAATTTAAAGTCATATATGATATTGACGGATGGTTTTGTGGCACACTTGGAAATATTTTTGTGAAAACTGGACTTAGTTTTTTTGCTAATTTTTCTGATGCTCCAGAGTCTATCAATAATTGCATAATACCACAAAAGAAAGCTAAATAAGCAATTAACGGAATAATCAAATCCATCAAACTGTTCTTACAAGTTGGTAGTAATCCATCGGCTTTTTGTGTGCCAGAATATATTTTAATGGTTTTGTTTTTAAATACATAAGTTGTATCAGCATTTAGCGTATCGTTATTAATAATCAGTGTTTTATCTTTTGCTTTAACAATACTGTCGCTGATATATTTTGGTAATTGATTCAAATATTTTTCCGAAACCAAAATAGGTTCTTCTTTTTTTCCATTCAAAACATAATCAATCGAATAGGTGCTACCTACAAATAAACTGATTACTACAAATGCAATAGATGCAATGAAAATTGTGAGCCAAAATCTTGATAATACCATAAGAGGGTTAATTAATTACTTTTCGTAGGGTTGTGAGTTGAGTTGAAAATTCTAATAACAAATATTTGATTGTCAATAAATTGATATAAAATTTTATAATTATTAATGATAATTCTTCTGCAATCATTTCTATATTCGTCAAATTGAAATTGCTCGGGAAAAATAAGTGTTTTTGGACTATTTATAAGTTTTGATAATGTGTTTTCTGAGATATAATTAGAGATGTTTTTAAGGTCTTTTTTAGCCGTTTCTGTCCAAAAAACATTAAAATTATTCATTTTTCCAAGATTTAATTTCGTTTAATAAATCATGGTGAGATATAATATTGTTTTTTTTTATATCATCTAATCCTTTTTCTATCTCAATTTCATAATCCTTCTTATTTAATGATTTTCCATCAACCGTATATCCAATTATTTGGTTTGAATAATTATCAAAAACGGAAGAAACAATTGTAAGTAACTGTTCATCAGCATTATCCAACTGTCTTTGGATTTTTGTTTTCAATTCTAAAAGTCTCATAAAGTAATTTTTTTTACAAATATTTAAACATGAATAATCTCATCCTCAATCAAAATCTCGTCTCGCCGAAGGCGTAAAAATATTTGAGCCACAGCAATAGTGTCTTTTTCACAATAAGTAACAATTCTATCAATGTCTTTTTGTTTATAAAAAACTTCTGCCACTTGGCTGCCATCTATATCTTCTTTTGGTGATGGAATTTCCAACACCTTACACATTAATTTGAGCGATGTAAAATGCTTATAATCTCCAAATTTCCATAATTCTAAAGTGTCCAAATGCGGAATCTCCCAAGGTTTTTTTCCAAATAAATTGAGTTTATTTGGAATACTTATATTATTGATAATCATTCGTCTGGCTATAAACGGAAAGTCAAATTCTTTTGCATTATGACCACATAAAAGATGTTGTGGTTGGTTGTAATGATTGTTTAAAAGGTTTGAAAAATCGGTTAAAATTTTAACCTCATCTCCAAAAAAACTAGTAACTCTAAAGTTTCTAATATCGCCTTTTATAATAAAATAACCCACCGAAATACAAATTATTTTACCAAATTCGGCCCAAATCCCTGCTCGGTCATAAAACTCTTCGGCAGTAAATTCGTCTTTCCGTTGATATTGTGTTTTATGTTCAAATAAATATTTCATTTCTTCGCCCAAATTATTAAAACTTTCAACCTCCGGAACGGTTTCTATATCAAGAAATAAAATGTTTTCGAGAGCAATTTTTTCTATCATTTTTGGTAGATTTTTTAGCTTTATTCTAATTTTATAATTTCTATTTTTAATAAACCTTAATTGCTAATTATAGGAGTTTATAAAATATTTTTTACAAATATAATGAAAATAAAATTACATTCTAAAATTCGATAATTGCACTTACTAATCAAATTTAACAAGATATTTTATCAACCCTATTTTGATGTCTTCCACCTTCAAAATTAGTTTCTAAAAACGCTTCAACCATCTCAACTGCCTGATTTATAGCGGTAAATCGTGCAGGAATACTAATAACATTTGCATCGTTATGTTGTCGGGCTAAAACAGCAATTTCTTTTGACCAACAGAGTGCTGCACGAATTTTTTGGTGTTTATTTACCGTCATATTTATACCATTTCCGCTACCACAAATTGTAATTCCAAAATCTGCTATTTGATTTTCAATATCGTGTGCAACTTTGTGTGCAAAATCTGGATAATCTACACTCAAAATTTCATCGGTTCCGTGATTGATTACTTCGTGGTTTTTTGATTTTAAAAAATCAATTATTGCATTTTTATATTCGGTACCTGCGTGGTCGTTTCCTATAGAGATTTTCATGTTTTTAGATTTAGTTTTTACAAAAAGTGTTTTTCAACATTAAGAAGTTAAGTAAATTTAGAACATTGGGAGTAAAAACTTAATGAAATCCTTAATTTACTTAACTTCTTAATGTTGAAAAAAAATAAAGGGAATTATTTTAAAAATTTAAAAAATGTTTTTAATTTTCATAAAAAACCTCATTTACTTCAATTTTCATATCAGGAAATAACGGACTATTTAAAATTTCCCCTTCTGTAAATGGCTTTAAACCAATGTATTTGTCGTTTTGTAAAGTATAAACAAACACTATTTTATCAACTGGATGCACTATCCAATATTCTTTTACACCTGCCTCTTCATATAAATTAAATTTTGTATCTAAATCGTGTTTTGAATTTTGAAGTGATAAAATTTCGATTACCAAATCTGGTGCACCATTACATCCTTGATCGTCTAATTTGTTTTGATCACAAATTACACATAAATCAGGTTGTACCACTGTGGTGTCTTTCTTTTTTGATTTTATTGGAAGTCGCACATCAAACGGTGCGGCATAAAAACCACAATTTTTATTTCTAAAATATTGATGCAAGTATGCATTCATATTTGAAGAAATTTTTTGATGAAAACGATTGGGTGCTGGAGTCATTTTCATTATAAAACCTTTAATAAGTTCTACTCGCTCTTGAAATTGCCATAACAAATAATCGGTATAAGTATATTGCTTGGTTAAATCGAGATCTAAAAAATTGGTTACTACTGCTGCCATAATAATTACTTTATACAAAAGTAATCAATATTTTTA
>DYPB01000224.1 GCA_020720185.1 Flavobacterium psychrophilum
AAATACTTAAAGAAGTAAAATCAAATTTGTCGCAAAAAATAAAAAAAGTATTTTTTAGAGCAGACAGTTTTTCGGTAATGATACATGTAAGGTTTAGTTCACATTGTGTTTATTTTAATTCGGATACATCTTAAAATTTTTGATTTTTTATTCCGTAAATTGAAAATTTTGACTTAAAAATTTGAAAAGTCTTAAAATTTTTACTTTTAGTTGTATTGAAAAATTTAATTTAGATTTTTAGTTGGAATAAAAAAAAATTGAATAATGGAAAAAAAATTATTAATTTTGGCGGATAAATATTCCGTAGGTTACGATGAAATTGATAACCAACACAAAAAACTCGTTGAAATGATTAACGATTTGCACGCTTCTTTTAAGCAAGGTGCAGCAAATAAAGTGATTGAAAATATTTTATCCGAAATGATACAATATACCGATTACCATTTTAAAACAGAAGAAAAATATTTTGAAGAATATAATTATTCAGACAAAGAAACACATATTTACGAACATAAAACATTTGTAGAACAAGTGTCTAAATTTTATAACGACTACAAAAACGGGAGTGTTACAGTTACTTATGATGTACTAAGCTTTCTGAGAGATTGGCTCGTAAATCACATACAAGGGTCCGATAAAAAATATACTGCCGAATTTAAGGACAAAGGCTTAGAAATAAAACTTTAATTAGCATATAAACAAGAAAATATGAATGACGGTATAACAATAAATAAATATTCGATGAATTTTAGCGATATTGAAATTGAAAAAAGATTTGGTTACGAATATTTACAAAAAACAAAAATTTATTTCAGGTGGGGTGTATTAATTTCAATTCTACTTTACAACAGCTTTCACGTTTTTGATTACAGATTTAATCAACACGATTTTTGGTTTCTGGTAACCGACAGGATTTTAATGATAACATCTGCCTCAATATTTTTCATATTCTCTTTTACAAAACATTACGAAAAACTGTTCGATGCCTTGCTTTCAATGCTTTTCCTTACAGTCGGGTTAGGCACTGTCGGCGTCATTTATATCGACCCCAATGTAATACATACATTCTATCCGGTTGCCGTTTTTTTTACACTTATTCCAAAAATCAGCTTGCGTAAAGCAATAGTAATAAATCTAATAAACACAACAGCATTAGCAATAGTGTTATTATTTTTTTCGGATATAGAAACCGAAAATGCTTTTCTGCAATCATTTCTGGCATTTTCAACCACGTTGGTTGCAATAATGGTTTTATACATCAAGATTAAAACAGAAAAAGTGAGTTTTCTGAAATCTTTAAGATTAGAAGAACAATTTGAAGAATTACAAGACACCGAAAAAGAATTGCGACAATACAACGAAGAATTTCAAACCATTTTTGAAGATTTGGAATTTAGAAAAAAAGAACTCGACAAAGCAAATAAAACTTTAAGCTCCACTAATTTAGAATTAGATACCGCAAATAAAGAAATATTGGCAGGAATAAACTATGCTTCGTTGATACAAAAATCAATGCTGACAAGCGAAGATATAATAAACACCTATCTTAGTGAGTATTTCTTAATTTTTAAACCCAAAGAAATTGTAAGCGGCGATTTCTATTATGTAAACAAAATTGAAAATCATTTAATAATTGCCGTTGCCGATTGCACAGGGCACGGAGTTTCGGGTGCTTTTATCTCAATGCTGGGTATCACATATATACATGACACCATAACACGAAAGGAAACGAATTCGACAAACACAGTCTTAGAAATAGTAAGAGAACGCTTTAAACAAACTTTTAAAACATTTGGGTCGGACAGCAAAAACGGTATGGACATGGCTTTATGTGCCATAAATTTAGACACCTTAGTATTGCAATATTCGGGAGCAAATTTACCGCTTTGGATTGTCAGAAACGGAGACTTAATTGAACAAAAACCAACCCGTTGCCCGATTGGATTTTATCCGGTTGATATTGATTTTCAACAAAATGAAATACAGTTAGAAAAAAATGATACAATTTATATGTTCTCTGACGGTATTTATGACCAATTGAGCGATATAAATTTTAAAAAATATCAAAAGAATAAATTCAGGACATTAATTTTAGAAAATACAGCACTAAGTATGGAAAATCAAAAACAAAAAATTCTTGAAAATTTTGAGAATTGGAAAGGTGTTAATTATCAGACAGATGATGTAACAGTATTAGGATTTAAAATATAAATGAGTCCGGTCTAAAAAGCCTGTATTTTTTTAGATTTCTCATTATCAAAAACATAAAAAAAACATAAAAATAACAAAATAAGAATAAAAGAAATAAAGGTCTCTTTATATTTACGACCATACGACAAATATTCTTTAC
>DYPB01000225.1 GCA_020720185.1 Flavobacterium psychrophilum
AGTAATGCTCCCAAAAATAACGAAAACAAGGGTAATAATAAAATTTATGTTTAACTTTGCTTGAAATTTAGAAAAATATAAAATGGCTAAACATAAAACACACGGACAGGTTTTTACACCAAATTGGATTGTAACAGAAATTTTAGATTTAGTTGGCTACAATAATGAAGTAATATTAGACAAGTATATATTAGAACCATCAAGCGGAGACGGAGTTTTTTTACTCGAAATTGTAAAAAGATATATTGAGGTTTGTCAAAAAACAAATACTGAAACAACCGAAATTGTAAGAGGATTAGAAAAATATATCTATGGTGTTGAACTTGACGAAGTAGAATATGAAAAATCAATACAAAACCTAAACAATTTCGTAAAAACAAAACTTGCAATAAAGGAGGAAATAAAGTGGAATATTTTTAACCAAAACACTTTGGATTTTTATAAAAACCACATTGATTTTTTTGATTTTGTTGTAGGAAACCCGCCATATATAAGAATTCATAATCTTGATATAAAAACAAGAGAAATATTAAAACAAGATTTTATGTTCTCCGAAGGAACTATTGATATTTATTTATCATTTTTTGAAATGGGATTTAAAATGCTTAACAAAAATGGACTTTTAGGCTATATTACACCAAATAGTTACCTGCACAATTCTTCATACAATTTATTTCGAGAGTATTTAAAAACTCAAAAAACAGTAAAAACTTTGATTGATTTTAAAGCTAATAAATTGTTCAAAGGATTTTCAACATATACAGCAATTACAATAATAGACAAGGCATATTCAGAAAATTATTTTGAGTACAAAGAACTAAATAACAACGAAATAGAATTTATCAACAACATAAATTTTGAAACACTAAATAAAAACGATTGGTCGTTTGCAAACACCGAAGACGAAGATTTTTTAATCAACATAGACAAAGATAAAAATTGTGCTATAAAAGATTTTTTTGATGTTCAATACGGTTTTGCAACAATGCGAGACAAAATATTTATTGCAAAAACTGAAAATTATAATGAAGATTTAGTATATTTTAACGGTGAATTGGTAGAAAAAAACATATTAAAAAAAGTTATAAAAGGGTCTCGTTTTAAAGGAGAAATTAATGGGAAGGATTATATTATATTTCCATACGAACTTGTAAATAAACGGTACAGAGTAATAGCCGAAGATGTTTTAAAAAACAGTTTTCCAAATGCCTATAATTATTTAATTGCAAACAAACAAGAGTTAGAACAAAGAGATTTAGATAAAGGTGCTGTTTGGTATGAATTTGGTAGAAGTCAAGGAGTTCAAACAATTCATAATGAAAAGATTGTACTAAGCACATTGGTAAACGGAAAAATTGATTTTTATAGAGTGCAAAAAGATGTTCTGATGTATTCAGGCATATTTATCACAAAAAACAAACAATATTCCGATTGGAATTTGGTTGAAGAAACATTAAAATCTAACGATTTTTATAAATATATTAGATTAACTGGAAAGGATTTTTCAGGAGGTTATAAATCAATAACTTCAAAGCAAATCAAAGAATTCAAAGTAAAAACTCATAACCCAGAAACATTGTTTTAATTTACAAAAAAATGAATAACACCGAATTTTTAAACTGTATAGGAAACTCTTTTGAAAAATTTTTAGAGACAGGTTCAAGAAGTAACCAAAAACTAAAGATTTTGCACGGAGAAATTGCCAAAAATTTAGCAATGGAATTAGGTGATGAATACTTAATCAAATCACTAGGATTTGAAAGTGATAAGGAAGGAAAAATACAAGGAAGATACATAAATAAAAATGTAGATATTACCGTTTTAAAAAACGAAATTGAAATTGCAGGTATTGGAATAAAATTTGTTATGCAAAATTATTCGCAAAATTCTAACAACTATTTTGAAAATATGCTTGGAGAAACAGCAAACATTAGGAGCAGTAACATTCCTTATTTTCAAATATTTATAATTCCAGATGTTATGCCGTATTATGAAAATGACGGAAACATAAAAAACTGGGAAACATTTACAGAGAGAAACATACATAAATATAAAATATTATCAGAGGATTTGGTAGAAACATCAATACATACCCCAACAAAAACATTACTTTATGTTATCAAACTTCCAATAATTAAACCTGGAATAAAGAACAGAAAGGAGTATGTTTTGCATTACCAATCTTTAAAAAAGTTATCAATATTAACAACGGAAAATGATTATGGAAAATTTTCATCGAATGTAATATTCAATGATTATGAAGAGTTTATAAAGAAAACGATATTCAGAATCAAATCTATCTAAAAAGCACTACTGCCAACAGAGGTTTGGCGCAATTGGGGTTTTAG
>DYPB01000059.1 GCA_020720185.1 Flavobacterium psychrophilum
TACAGGTACAATAGAAGAATTTCAGGCGATAAATGGCGATAAAGTTCTTATTAACAAAGAAACAACAGAAAGTGAAAATATATTTAAATTTACTTATAATATCACAATAGTTGTATCAAATATTTCAAAACAAGAGTTTGGCATGTCCATAATTGGATTAATGTTAAAACAGTTACTCATAGACGCAACATTGTGGAAAATCAATAAAACATACATAGAGCCAATTCAGAACGATGCTACCAATAAAAGTGACCAAATAATTGAGCAAGCAAAAGAGAAATTGTTGAGCTTGGATAATTTAAAATTAACTTAAAATGAAAAACATAATACCTCGCTTATTAGACTTATGGAGACTTATAAAAGAATTAGTTTTGTTTGTTTTTGCATCAATAATATTTATTATTGTTGCAATAATCGGCTTGTTATATTCTGCGATTAAACACCTGTTATTTAAATTTGACTATTCGCTTTCACGACAATTGACACCGATTGTTAGAAGTGTTACACTTCTGACAGATGCGTTAGCAAACGCAAGTGCAGGAGAATTGCTAAATGACTTGTCAAAAATTGACAAGTCAGAAATGATAAAGTATGGAAAATGGTATCAAACTATTTCAGCAGTAACAGGATTGCGATACCTATTTGCAAAGGATAGTAAATTTAGAAAATTACTTGATAAGGTTTTGGGTAAAAATCACTGCACAGATGCAGTCACAGAGCAGGATAGATTTTACTACAATTATAAAAAATAAAACAAATTATTTACCCTTTAATATTTAAACAGGAATGAACACATATTTAATATTTACGACAATGTTTACAAAATTAAAACTAACAGCACTTTACGGACTTGTAATAAGTCCATTTATATGGATATTGGAACAGATAACAGGTTGGTATATAGAGAACCAATACTATGTACTTTTCGTGTTGGGTGCTATTATAATAGATCACATAATGGGGTCTATTTACCACAAATTTTATAAAAAGGATTTTACTCTCAAACAAAATCTGATAGGGCTAATTGTCAAAGTGGGGTTAGCGGTTATGGTCGGATTTTTATTTGAAGGAATTAATATATTAATCACAGAAGATGATAAGTTTGCTGAGTTAATTAGTGGTTGGACTGTTATGACACTCCGGCTAATAGTGTTCCTATATCCGACAATGTCGGCGTTGGAAAATTCAAGCATAATGACATGTGGAAAATTCCCGCCAACAGGGATTTTCAAAAAACTAAAGTCGTTCACTGAAACAGCAGATTTAGACGACCTTAAACAAAACAAAAAATGAAAATAAACGAATTAAATAAGCTCTACTACAAAATCATAAAACCCGAAAATCTCATAGGTAATATGGGATATGATGAGTTAATGGATTGGTTAGATTTAGGATCAAAACAAGATTGTATTTGCGCTTACAAAGTTTGTAAAAGGCATAAAATGTTTGATAAAGCAGAACAAATAAAATCATATATAAATAACAAAAAATGGAATTAAAATGAAAATAAGCAATTACATTACCACTATAGATGCCTCTCGTAGTGCAACAGCTAAACGTTTAGGAATTGACAACACACCCGATTATCGAGAGATAATACAAATAAAATTACTTTGTAAAAATATTTATGACAAACTTTGTTTTGAGTTCAATCAAGTTATTGAATTTAACTCATTTTTTCGTTCAGTAAAATTAAATAACGCTGTTGGGGGAAGTGCCACTTCACAACACTGCAAAGGACAAGCCATAGATTTGGATGATAACGATGTTGGAAATGCTAAAATATTTAACTTTATCAAAGACAATATGGTTTTTGACCAATTAATATGGGAATTTGGAAATACAAAAGAACCTGATTGGGTGCATGTTTCTCTCAAATCAGCAGGAAACAGAAACCAAGTACTTGTTTCTTATAAAGAAAGAGGAGTTACAAAATATAAATCTTATCCCATAAGTTAACTTTTTCATACCTTTGTATTATGGATATTATAAATAAAATATTTGACCAAATGGAAACACCACAAAAAGATACTTCTTTTGCAGATTTACAAAAAAAAGTTAAAATCAGAGAAATTATTATTATAATATTAATAGCGAGTGTTTTATTTTTAATATTCAAAAATAATAATAATACAACAATTAAAACCAATCAAAAAGAACATGAAAAACTTATTGACTCCTTACGTCAACAAAATGAAATTCTATTATATGATATAGCTGTTAATCAAGAAAAAGTAAAACAATCCGAAGAGAAGATAATACTATTAGAGAAAAACTTTCAACAATCATTAGGAAAACTACAACAAATTCAAAACCAATTCTTACATGAAAAAAACAATCCTGTTCATCCTAATGAGCGTCCTGACGCTATTCGCTTTCTCGCAAAACAATAAATGTTTTTCAGACGTTGAGATAGATTCTATTTACTCAAAATTAGTAATAGGAAAATATGCAACGCAAGAAAATGTTGTATTGAAAGAAGCACTTATATTAGCAAACCAAAAAAACATTGAGAGAGAAAGCCAAATATCTATATTCAAGGCAAACGAAAAAAATTATGAACTTTTGGATGAAAATTATTTAAAGATGCAAGAAAACTTATATCGCATCATAGATGAAAAAGAAGCAATACTCAAAAGTGAAAAACGTAAAAAGCCAATAATATTTATTAAAGGCATAGGTGTAGGAGCCATTTTAACTACCATAGGGTTATTATTATTATAAAAATTAACTTCACATTTATAAGGAGATAATACTATTTATAGTAAAATATTTTGATTTATTGATTTAAAAAACACGGATTTATTTCGTGTTTTTTTTTGTGTTATTTACTTAAAATCGCAAAAAACACGCTTTTTTTACATGACATTTATCAGTTTTTGAAAAATAATTTAAAATATTTTGTAACTGTTTGATTATCAACACAAAAAAAACACAAAAAAACACAAAAAAATTTGTGTGGTATAATAATTTATATTATTTTTACAACATAATAATTAATCAAAAACAATAATAATAACAACACGAAAAAATGGACAAAATTGACAATATTAAATTTCTTTACACTCAAATTGAGGGTAAAACGAAGTTTATAAAAGATTTATCTGAAATCTTAACGAGGTCGCCTAATACTATCAGAAACCACTGGTTTTCGGAGCATGGTTTTTGGGCTATACCGAAAGTCATGCAAGATAAAATAATAGAAATAATGCAGAACAAAATATCAAATCAAAATCAATAAATCAAAAATAATGACAACAATAAACGAAACAACAAACGAAACAACAAGATACACAATATATGACAATACAGCAAATGAAAAGCCATACATTGCGGAAAGTCATGAAAACACTGGAGACCCAGATAGTGCTATTGTCTTTAAAACAGAAGAAGAAGCACAAGAATTGATAGATAGAATGGGGTGGGGCGATTGGGCGTTTGTTTTAGAAATGTAATAAATCAATAAATCAATAAATCAATAAATTAAAATCAAAAACATGGAATCAAAACATTTAATCTCAATTGATAGCTTAGATGCAAATCTATTATCAGAACTTCAGGGGTGGAAAGCCAAACAGGAGGTGTTGGTGTCATTAAACCCATTTGTATCAATAACAGATAGCAAAAGTTACGAGGATGCAAAAAAACATCGCACCGCTTTGGTTACGGGTAGAACCGATGTTGAAAAACAGGAGAAGTTAATAACTTCAAAACTGAAATCATTTCGAGACAGGGTCTCGGAAGCATCCCAACAATTAATATTAATCACTTTGCCATTTGAAACAAGGCAGCAAAATGAAGTGAGAAGATATGAAGAAATAAAACTACAGGAAAAAGCAGAAAAAGAGAGGCTTGAAAAAGAGAGAAAGGATAAAATAAAAACAAAAATTAACGATTTATTTACCCATTGGAAAGATAAAGTCGAATTATCTACTTTTCACACATTCGATAGCGAAAAAAAATTGATTCAGGAAGAATTTGAAAACTACGACACTTCTGTTTTTGAAGAATTTGAATTAGAGTTTGCGGAAAAAAAACAGCTAATTGAAAATCTATTTGCGGAAAAATGGAAAAATTTAGAACTGATTGAAAACCAAAGAAAAGAAGCGGAAAAATTGAAACTTGAACGTGCAGAATTTGAACGTAAACAAGTGGAAATTAATGCTGAAAACAAACGTAAAGCAGATGAGCTTGCAAAGAAACAAATTGAAATTAATGCAGAAAATCAACGTAAAGAAGATGAACTCGCAAAGCAACAGGCTGAAATTAATGCAGAAAATCAACGTAAAGAAGATGCTTTAGCTAAGCAACAAGCCGAACTTGAAGTTGAAAAAAACAGATTAGAAAAAATAGAATCTGACAGGATTGCTAAGGAACGTGCAGACAAAGAGGCAAAGGCAGAAGCGGATAGAAAAGAAGCACAGTTAAAAAGAATGGAAGCATTGAAACCGGATGTAGAGAAGTTACAAGATGTTATCAAATCAATAGGAAATGATATTGAAGCACCGGACTTGAAAGATATGGTTTCAAAAGAGTTCTTTACTCAATTACTTGCAAAGATAGCCAAATTCAAAGAAAATCTATTAACCGAATTAGAAGAAATTAAATAAATCAATTATTAATCATTAAATCAAAAACAAGATGACAAATCAAGAACAGGAATTACAAAAAGTAGTGGGCGTGGAAGTAACATTCTTCATCCCAGACACAGAAAGTCTCGGACAGTTAAAAGAAATGGAGCCAAAATTCAGTTTAAATCTGAAATACAAAACGGCTGACGATTGGGCAGGTATCAAAGATAAACCACTTCGGGTTTTCTTCATGGGCTTAAAAGAGATACCAAACGAAGATGGAGAGATGGTTACTTGTGGAGTTTTTGTCTCCGAAAAAGAGGTATTCATTTCCGGACAAATGACACTTTTAGAAGCTGTCAAAAATCTACAAGCGAAAACGCCACTTCAACTAACGTATAGAGGCAAAAAAGCAAACAAGTCGGGAAGTGGGAGTACAATGATATTCGATGTTGAAAAATTAGGATAATGGACGAAATGGAAATAATGAAAAATTTAGGTATAGAGGGGCTTGACTTCAAGTCTCTCGATACCCTAAAATCTCAATCTCAAGAAAAGATTGAGGAGTGGTTGAAAAGCCGTAGAGGGAAATTCACAGCATCCGAATTTCATAGATTGATGGGATACGAAGATAAACCTGAATTTCCAAAAGGGGCAGAAACTTACCTAATTGAAAAAGTCATTGAAATTTTGACAGTCAAAGATGGTGAAAATTGGATGAATGAAGCAATGAATTGGGGCAAACTCAACGAAAAAGAAGCCGTTGAGAAGTTTATGGAAGTTACCAATTTAGAGGTCGAGTATTACGGAGAAAATCAAGAATTTAGACAGTTAGGCGACCACGTTGGATGTACTCCAGACGGCTTGATTGGTGATTATGCCGGTATTGAAACCAAATGCCCAAATTCAAAAACACACTTCGGATATTTAAGACTGAATGAATCTAATTTTAAAAAAGAATGTACCGATTATTATTGGCAAATACAAGGTTCAATGTATGTAACAGGTCGAAAAGAGTGGTACTTCGTTTCCTATGACCCGAGATACATAGACAAATCTAAACAGTTGAAAATCTTAACAATTCACAGAAACGATGAAGACATTGAGAAGTTGAAATCAAGACTTCAAAAAGCAATTTCACGTAAACTTGAATTACTCAAAGAGTATGCAGAAAATTAGTGTAATAACAACAATTAAGGACAAAAAACTCCAAGAACATCGAAATATAATTGAAAAAGCGATAGAAATGTTCGAGGGTAAGCAAGTCAGATTTACGATTGAAATGTACTTTAAGCGAAGAACCAATAAGCAAAACCGATACTATTGGGGTGTGATTGTGGGAATATGGAAAGTAATATTACGTGAAGAATGGGGAGAAGTGTTGAGTTCCGATGATGTGCATAGTTTTCTTAAATCAAACCTAAATTTTGAAAGTGTGGTTGATTTGGAAACAGGCGAACTAATGACAAACCCAATCAACGGAGAAGTGATCCGGAAACCAAAATCAACAGCAGAAAACACTACAAAAACGCAAGAGAATTATCACGTAGCATGTAGGAATTTAGCTTGGGAAATGTTTCACGTAACAATTCCACTTCCAAATGAAGATTTAACAGATGCAATAGACATTCAAAGTTAGAAGAAATCAACGGAACTTGTAAATGGCAAACTCATATAAGCAATCAGGCGGCACTCGCATCACGCAAACGACGTTAGACGCAAGAATCAGAAAGGCAAAAGCAAAAGTTTTGCAAAAGCAATTAGACGCAAAAGGTTACATCTCTTGCGAGAAATGTGGCAGAACCAATGGTGATTATTTGGATTGCTCGCATATTATATCAGTAGATAAATGTAAGAAGTTGGGACAAAGCGAATTGGCTTATAGCGTAGTAAATATCAGGGTACTATGTAGAACCTGTCATCAAGAATATGACAAAAATAATATCCAATTTTAATAAAAAAAGTAAAATATAAAAATATTTTATTATATTTGCTTTGTCTTATAAAAACACTTAATAAAACAAAAAAATAAAGAGCGTCAAAAAATCCAACGCCCGTTGGACGGTTAGTAGTGTGGCCTTTCGCTCTTCTTTTTTATAACACAAATAATAATGGCAAAAAGATTTATCGACACAAATTTTTTTAAAGACCCTTTCGTAAGGGGCTTGCAAGGGGCTTGCAAGGGGCTATATATCTACTTATTTTTAGAGTGTAACAACGTTGGAATATGGCAAAAGGAATTAGATATTGCAAAGTTGCGTTGTGGAATAAGCGACGATGTTGAAGATAGTGAAATATTAAAGATATTCAAAAACAAAATAATCGAGTTCGATAACGGCGAAAAATGGTTCATTGTGAATTTCATAAAAATTCAACACGGTGGAGTTTTGAACGAAAATAACAAGGCTCACAAAAATTTTTTGCCGGAATTAATTACTAATAAATTTGTTATTTCAACTGAAAATGGAGCGTATACTGTTAATTACGAATTTTTAAATAATTTAATAAAAATTAACAATCAAGGGGCTACACAAGGGGCTATACAAGCTCCTTCACAAGGAGCTAAGGTAATGGTAATGGTAAAAGAAGAAGGTAATGGTATAGGTAATGGTAAAAAAGAAAAAAAAGAAAATTTAATTTTTCCGTTTGAAACCGAAACTTTTTTTTCTCAATGGGCGTTATGGAAATTGTATAAAGAAAAGGAATTTAAGTTTAAATATAAAACGACACTTTCAGAGCAAGCTGCTCTAAAAGAACTTTCGGAACTATCACAAAATATTGAGAAAACCGCAATTAATATAATACATCAATCGATGGCTAATGGGTGGAAAGGTTTCTTTGCTCTAAAAGAGCAAACTATAAGCAAACAAACTAATCACGTAGAGCAAATGAAAAAAGCAAATTCAATGGCAAACCAATTTTATAACGGATAAAAAAATAATCAAAATCAAAAAACAAATGCAAACCACAACATTAACCACAACACAAACAAGCTCCTTGATATTATCAAGATGTAAACCTCAAACGGAGCTATTATTAAGCTCATTAATGGAGGAGAGTAATAGTAAATTAACCATTCTCGAGACCGATTTAACAATAGAAACCGCAATGAGCGGCACATTATTAAGAGACTTACAAAGAGTTGATAAAGTCGCCACAATGACAATAATCTTATACTTAATAGAAAGAATGAATAACCTATTTTCTATTAACAATAAATTAAATGAAAATCAAATTTTAGTTTTATCCTCAGATTTAATAGAATTGATGAGTTACGAGACTATCGAAGATATTGTTTTGATGTTCAAATTAGCAAGACAAGGTAAGATAGGGGGGAAGATATATCGTTTAGATAGCATGACAATTTTTCAAGAGTGGGTTCCTGCCTACTTGGAAATGAAAGTTAAATTAAGAGAGGATATATATCAAAAAGAAAAACATTTAGAAAATTACACGGATACGAAATGGTCGGATGAAAGTAAAGAGGCTATTACTAAGTTAAGTAAAGAGTTGCAAGATAAATTGAATGAAAACAACAATAAAAAACAGACACACAAGTCAGAGACACACGAGGAGAGATTGGCTCGTTTTGAAATAGAATTTAAAAATTACGATTTAGATGCGTTGGAAATAATGTTGAAAAATTGGATTAAAGATTATCGTAATTATAATGCACAGGATTATATAAAAATCCTAAAAAAAGAAATTGAAAGCAGGAAAGTATGATAAATATCATGTTTAACAAAAAAAAAACAAAAAAAAACAAAAAAACACTTGACAAATCAAAAATAAGACTTATCTTTGCTTCATAATTAACACACTACAAAATGACAAATTCAAAATTAAAAAAAATCGAAAACAAGTTTAGCACTTTAAGTTTTAACCAAGATAATTATAGTATTGGTGGAGAGATGTGTGGCAAACACGGCTGGTTTGACAGCACTTACAAACAATACAACATGACCGAATATTTCAGCGGTTGGGAATTTCCAAATCAAGAGAAACACAATGAATTTCTTAACATACGATAAAAACCCAAAAAAATGATAAAACTACTTCAAAAAATTAAAGACTTCACGATTAACATATCGGATTACGACACTATCACTAAAATAGAAAGGGAGATAGTGGAGAAAGATGTGTATATTGTATTGGAATTAACAATAACCCCAGACGAGTTAAGGGATACGTCCGAATTGGATTATTTCAATGGTACAGGATATAGCACTGAGATAATAAAAAATGGACATATAATAATTGATAGTATAACTATCAGCGGGGTGTGTTCAATACTTCGTGCATTGGAATTGGAAAATGCGATAAAAAAACAATTAAATAATTAAAAAATGATATTAACATTCTCTAAAATAAAATTTGAGCAGTTGATAAAAGATGGTGTGAAAATTCACACTATCCGCAGAGATGCATCTAACCGTTGGAAAGTTGGAAATAAAATCCATTTTTGGATTGGAAACCCACGTAACACAAGGGGAAAGGATAAACCGCATCAATTTGGTTTTGGAGTAGTTTCAAGAATTGAGACTATTGAAATAAATCCTGATAATGATTATATAATCATTAATTCCATAAAGTTTGGTTCTAAAATAGAACTTGACGAAATCGCAATTAACGATGGATTTGAAAATTGGGAAGAAATGAAAACCTTTTTTCCAGAAGTATTTATCGGAAAATTAATTTTCTGGAAAAATAATGAGTGTTTTTGGTTTGATGAGATGGAAACCTCTTTCCCTGATATAATTTTTGGGAATCCCATTTTTTGGAGAAGTGATGATTATTGTTGGCTTTAAGAACGCATTTACAACCTTAACAAATCTAAAACAATTTAAAATGGAAATAAACGTAATAACAGGTAGCAGCACCACAACATTTACACATAAAAAAATAAACAACGTAATAAATATAACGGTAAATTGTAGCAATATAGACGAATATGCTTATAATTTCAAGATTATAAAAAGAAACGATTTATTAAGAACCGTTTTTGAGGGGTTCAAGGAAACTTTTACTGAAAAACAAATATAAAAATGAAACAACTATCAAAAATGAACAGCACGGAATATACAAAATATCACCGTGAACAAGTAAAAAAACAACAGTCTGAATTTTTGAAATTAGTCATGGTAATTGGAGATAAAAAATTTATTCAAAATGGAAAACAGATTTATAAGTGGGAGTTATTTGCTTTAGGTATTAGAGAATTTAATTACCCTGTTAGTTTGAAAAAATTTAATATTACCATTAAAAATGAAAATACTTGAATTATTTGCAGGGAAAAACAAGTTTAGTACAATAGCCAGAGATGAGTTTGATGCCGAAACCTTTACTTCGGATATAAAAGAAATGGACGGTATAGATTATGTTATTGATATTAATAACTTTGATGTTAATAAAGTACCATTTATTCCTGATGTTATTTGGGCATCTCCAGACTGTGCGGTGTGGTCTAAGGCATCCGGAAATTTACATTTTGATGCAAAAAGTTTAAAACCAAAAACGCAAAAAGCGAAAAATGCGTTTTTGATGATTGATAAAATGTTGGAGATTATAGCATATTTTTTAAAATTAAATCCTAACCTTTTATACTATATAGAAAATCCTGTTGGTAGATTGAATTGGGTGCTTATGCCGGGTACATTATTTAATAAAGTAGATTATAAGTTTACTATAACACAAAACTCGTACGGTAAGTTATTCAGAAAACCGACCCACATTTTTACAAATAATAAAGATTTTATACCACGTCCTATAAATAAAGAAATTACAAATCTAAATTTATGTAATTACGGAGACGGTAAATCTCGTTAT
The DNA here is from genome assembly GCA_020720185.1 of Flavobacterium psychrophilum. GTDB lineage: Bacteria > Bacteroidota > Bacteroidia > Flavobacteriales > Flavobacteriaceae > Flavobacterium > Flavobacterium psychrophilum_O. The sequence continues at coordinate 10,398 of DYPB01000059.1, forward strand.
TATCTAAGGGCATCACTGCCAGATGAGTTATGCTGTGATGTATTAAAGCAATCAATAATTGAATAATAATAACAATCAAAACAATGGGAAGAGCAGTAAAAAATTTTAGGACTATATTGCATGTAATAACAGAGAGTAGCCCAAAAGATGAAAGTATTTTTGCAAATATATTTTTCAGTGATGGTAATGTTTACGTCAGTGATAAACATATTTTAGTAACTCAATCACTGAAAAAACACGGATTTTTAGAGCATGAGATAGAACAGATGAACGGAAAACACATCAGTGGAGAAACGTATATGGAAATTTTAACATATAATTTTGTTACGGTTGAGGATGGATATTTTGTTTGTAGGGGTCTTTATTCTCCTGATGAGATTAAATACATGTTGATTGAAAATGAAGATAAAATGCCTGATTTTAATAAATTATTAAAAGATACAGTACATTATGATAATGAACTCGATGATATTTATATATTTGATAGAATTTTATCAAAATCATATAGTGTCCTATTTTTACCGATGAGAATGCACTTTACTTTTGATAAAATGCCAAACGCAATTTTAGTTAGAAGTAGCCTCTATGAGTGGAGTGATGAAACGGTTGTTATAATGAAAAGATATTAGTAAACATTGAGGTTCTGGTTACTATCTAAGGGCTTTACTTTATGTACTCATATTATCTAACTTTTTTAAATCTTATCTTTATGAACATTCTTTGCTCAGTTTCTGGCGGTTCCACTTCCGCAATGATGGCTTATATCCTTATGACTTCTGATAGATATAAGGATGATAATATTGTATATGCTTTTGCTAATACTTCAAGAGAAAGTCCCGAAACAATTCAATTTTTATTAGATATTATAAAATATTGGAATATTAAAATATATTTTATCGAGGGGGTTTATTCTCTTAAATTAGGAAAAGGTGTCAGTCATAGAATAGTACATCCGGATGACTTACAAATGCAAGGTTTATTATATTACAATGCTGTTTTACATAAAAATAAAGGCGTTTTTAATGGATTACCCTCTCAGTTAGCCCCTTATTGTAGTGAAATGCTAAAAGTTTTACCTTTGCGTGCTTTTGCTAAGGAATATTTTAAAGGAGAACCTTATGTAACTGCAATAGGTTTTAGAGCAGAAGATATGCCCAAAAGAATTTCCTTTCCGGAAATTAAAAATATAAAAGATAAAATATATCCACTTATAACTGATTTTCAAAAACCTTTAAATTTAATTAACATTTATAAGTTTTTTGAAACTCAACCTTTTAAGCTAAATTTAGACAGGAAAAAAGGAAACTGTTTGATATGTTGGAAAAAATCAAATAATATATTAATAGATATTTTAAAAGAGGATAATTCAGCTGCTATTTTTGAAAAAAAATTAGAATTGAAATTTGGGAACACATCATATCGCGGTAATAAATCTATTTCTGATTTAGTAAATATATCAAAACAATTAGGAACTCAATTAAAATTATTTTCAAATGAGGACATAATATCGGATTCTTGCATGTGTAATTTTTAAAATATAAAAAAACGATGAGCAAATTAACAACATTTTTACATTTTTTTGAAAATAAAGATATTATTGTAATTGAAGAAACTAAAAAACAGGAAAAAAGTTTTACTCATTTAGGAGTGGGACATAGACCATTTTCAAATGGTCGGTTATATGAAATGGATGTTACAAGTTTCAAGGTAACGGAAATATCTTTGGAAGATAAAAAAGAATTAATTTTATCTGAAACACAAGACCAACAAAAGGCGTTGTTTAGAGCGTATATAAATAATTCAAATGTTCACGTTTGGGCATTGAATAAAAAAAACGCTTTTAAAAAGTTTAAGCAAAACATGAACGTATATCAAAAAATAAATTTTGATAAAATAAATCAACATTAAAAATTTGGATTAATTAATACTATAAAAATGCCAATAAATTATAAATTATATCCAAAAAATTGGAAAACAGAAATTCGTCCTGCAATATTAAAACGAGCGAATAATCGTTGCGAAATTTGTAACGTACAGAATTATTCAGAAGGATTTAGAAATAAAGAAGGTCATTTTTACACAACCGAATATATTATTTCAGAATTAGAAAATAGTGGTGTGGATATGTTTGAAGATGAATTATTTAATTGTGTTCAAAAAGATGGACAAGTTAAGCCGATTAAAATAGTTTTAACAATTGCCCATTTAGACCATGATATATCAAATAATGATTATTCAAATTTAAAGGCACTTTGTCAAAAATGCCATTTAGATTATGACAAAAATTATCATAAAGAAAATAGAAAAAATACGCTTATGAAAAAAAAGGGAATTATAAAATTAACATTTTAAACAACAAGTAACACATGAAATTAGGTATTCCGTACATGGGCAGCAAGCGTGGAATAGCAAAAAATATTGTAGATTTTATAAAATTTGATAATCCTAATGCTAAATATTTTTACGATTTATTTGGCGGCGGCGGTGCAATTAGTTTTCAAGCATTAAACTCTTTTGAATATGTATTCTATAATGAACTCAATAAAGGGGTTGTAGAATTACTAAAAAAAATTATAAAAGATGTAGTTACTCCCGAATTTTATAAGTGGGTGGATAGAGATACGTTTAATAAATATAAAAATGATGATGATTGGTACGGTGGGCTAATTAAAACTTGTTGGAGTTTTGGTAACAATCAAAAAGATTATCTATATGGTCGTCATCTTGAAGAAAAGAAACGGTTGTTGCACGAAATAATTGTAAATAGGTGTAATGTATCAAGGGATAAGTTTAAAGAGCTTACGGGGCTTTATATCGAAGATAATTATCTTAGAAAAGAAACAATCAACGATAGAAGACTTGATGTTATGAAATTAGTTAAGTCTGTAGTTGGTAGATTTGATATTGAACAATTACAACAATTACAACAATTAGAACGATTACAACAATTAGAACGACTAAAAGGATTGAACATATCAAATAAAAGTTATCTTGATGTTGAAATAAATACTCCAACAGAGGAAACAATAATCTATTTAGACCCACCATATTTAAAAACAAGAAAGTATCAAGAAAATATTTGTCACAATGAGCTTATGGAATATATCAAACAAAGTCCATACAAAATCTATGTTTCAAGTTACGAGTTTGATTTGCCGGAAGTTGGAAATATAAACAAGAGGTGTACCCTAAATGGAACAGCAAATAACAAAGTAGTTGAAAAATTATTTTGCAATAAATAAAATCGAAAATTTTGCAGTATATTTGCAATGTAAAATATAAAAAAACTAAAACGTTCTTACATCAGGAAACGA
>DYPB01000226.1 GCA_020720185.1 Flavobacterium psychrophilum
ATACATTATATTCCATCTTATCTTACAGAAAAAATATTTACGTGAAAAAAATATTCATCATAGCACCTCATTTTCCGCCATCAGCACTGCCCCCTTCGCAGAGAGTTCGGCTTATGGTTAAACACCTGAAAAGTCTGGGCTGGTATTCTCATGTATTTACAACTGAACCGAAATACAGAGAGGAAAAAGAGGATGAATGGATGACAGAGCTTGTCGGAAAAGATTTTGATTTAACAATTGTAAAATCACTAAATCAAAAAAATACTCGCAAATTTGGAATTGGTGATTTAGGTTTGCGAATGATACCATATTTATTGCCGTCCATAAAAAAAGCAGCAAAAAAAGAAAAACCTGATTTTATACTTTACCCTGTCCCTCCATGGTATATTTTAATTATAGCTCCGTTAATAAAACGCAAAACCGGTATTCCGTATGGTATAGATTTTATTGACCCTTGGTTTGTTGGAAGTATTCCTGCAAATGCTAACTTGAAAAAGAAAATAAGCCAAAAAATAGCTCGTAAATTTGAAAAAAAAGCAGTTCTAAAAGCAGATATTATATACTCTGTATCTGACGGAATTAATAATAACTTAAAAGAAAGATATAATTTGTCAGAAAATAAACCGCTGTTAGCTATTCCCTATGGAGTTGAGCCTTCTGACTTTAATTTGAAAAATGAGAAGACTAAAAATAACAGAACAACATTTAGATATATAGGAGCAGTTTGGAATGATGCGTATCCTGTATTAGAACCGTTATTAAAATCATTATCCGGATTAGAAAAAGAAATTCCGTTGGAAATTGAATTTTATGGAACGTCTTATGCCGGTGAAGGTCTGTCAAAACCTCAAACTATTAAGTGGATTGAAAAATTCGAAATGCAAAATTATATGACAGAAAATCCTTTGCGTGTTCCCTACAAAAAAGCAGTTGAACTGACAATGTCGGCGGATATTATTTTGCTTTTCGGAGGAATGCAACCCTACTATGCTGCATCAAAACTTATGGGGCTTATAGCATCAGGAAAACCGTTTTTTGCATTTTTACATGAACATTCTTTCCCTGCAAAATTTCTAAAACAACTTGAATATAAATACATTGTAACTTATTCGCAAGAAGAACTGCCGGAAACCAAACTACCGGAATTAACAATAATAATTAAAAAAATAATAACTGAAAAAGATAGTTTTGTAAAATTTAATCTTACAAATCCATTAATTCAAAAACATACAGCCTTGGGAATGACAAAGGAATTTATTGAACCAATAGAAAATTTATTAGAAAAATGATAAATCACAGAGAAAAAATAAAAAATAAAAAAGTTCTTGTTACCGGAGGAGCCGGCTTTGTAGGACATAATCTTGTTAAAAGTTTAGTTAACGATTACAGCTGTGAAGTTGTTGTAATTGACGATTTATCTAACAGTTCCGAAGAAATGCTTGCTGAGGTTGTTGATAAAATAAAGTTTCATAAAATTAGTGTTTGTGATAAAGATAAATTATTCCCTCTTTTAAAAGATGTTAATTATATTTTTCATCTTGCCTGCAAACAAATTTCATCATCGGGCTTTGAGCCAAATATTCATTTAAGAATAAATGCTGAAAGTACCTTAAACATGCTTGAATATATTCGTCATAGTAATTTGCCGAAATTAGAGCGTTTTATTTACACCGGTTCAACTTCAATATACGGAAGTTCTGTTAAATTACCGGTAAATGAAGACGACAGACCGGATGTATTAAGTAATTACGCTGCAACAAAGCTCTTAGGGGAAAATTATACTTTAATGTATTGCCGAAATTATGACATTCCTGTTTCTGTGGTCAGATATTCAAATGTATATGGGTATGGACAATCGCCTCGGAATCCTTATACAGGTGTGCTTGGAAAATTTATTCATAATGCTTTACTTGGAGAAACATTAAAAATATTTGGAGACGGCGAACAAACTCGTGATTATACTTTTATAACAGATGCTGTTGATGCAACGATTCTTGCCGCTGTTCACCCGCGTGCTTACGGCGATGTTTTTAACATAGGAACAACAGTGGAAACTTCTGTACAAAAACTTGTAAAAATTATTTCCGATTATGTAAATGACCTTAAAGTCGAAAATGTTCCTGAACGAGACATTGATAATATCAGAAGACGCTCAATAGACATATCAAAAATACATAAAAATCTCGGCTGGTCGCCAAAATTTGGAATAAAAAGAGGAATAAAAGAAACGATTGATTGGTATAAAACAACATTGTAGCTTGTGAAAAAACTCGCAATAATAATCACCCACCCGATTCAGTACTATTCCCCATTGTT
>DYPB01000060.1:0-2045 GCA_020720185.1 Flavobacterium psychrophilum
TACTAAATAATTGATATTAAAATATTTAGATATCGGTTAAGTCCTGAAAATACCACTGTATTTTAGCTAACAATTTAGGCGATTCTTTTTACTTAGTCAATAGCGTTAGTAAAAATATTGGTACAAATGGGCTAATTTAGATAGATTCTAAAGTAGATAATGTGTGAGGATAAGTTTTTGGGCATGAATCAAAATCATTCTTATTGGACCGGAAAATAATTCACTGCAAGCACTTCGTCTTTTTCGCACTCTGCTAGATAAACTTTTGCTAAAATTCCGATTCTTTTACAAAATATTGAATAATCGGCCAAGTGTTGGCTAAATCTTTGTAAAAATGTGCTTTATACCATCCTTTTTTAGCTGTTTATCAGCCTAATTTTAAATAAATTATTTCAAAGCACCGCAATCAAGCTGTTTGCGACAAAGTTTATGTTGCTAAGGCCTATAAAATCAAGCGCATACGTAACAAAACAGCATTGGATTTGGGCCTTGCTCTTAATTTGTGCGGGCGTTTTTATTGCGGCATATAAAATAGCTACGTTTTCAGGCTAAATTTTCCTTTTGATGTAAAACATCAGGGCAAAAGCTTTTTTATAAAATAGGCTTATGGTGTTGAGAAACTGCTTTTAAAAATATCAAAAAGCAAAAAAATGATTAATTTTGGAATGTCAGAAATATACTATGTGTGCACTAAAAGCGCGCTAAAGCTAATACATTTATTGTGAAACTAGAGATTAATCAGTGGTATGTCTATAATAACCAAAAACCCGAAAGTCTATCATGTAAAACCTAAACTAAACAGCTATCTGTTGATGCAAAAAAATAAATTTATAAAAATATAGTTTTATGGGGAACAAATCCTTTTTATTATTATCCATTGTAGTAGCTTTTTTTTCCGGTATTAATGCACAAACAATTATTGAAAATAAGGTTTATTCCACCACACTAGATATTTACGGACACTCTTGGGATAATGCTATTATTCGAAATTGTACTTTTCAAAACACCGTGTTGAGCGATGCCATTCGCATAGCAGATGCCGATAATGTGCGTATCGAAAACTGCATCTTTAAAAATATTCAGGGAAATGGCATCAGGTTGCATCCCGCAGGCTCGTCAAACGGAATATTAATCTAAGAATGCATATTTGAGACAATCTACGGAAACGGAATTTTGGCAGACGAACAACACAAAAATACCCAAATTCTGAACAATTTTTTTAACTGGATTGGCATGGATACCGAAAGTGCAGCACAAGGTGCACCGCATCACGGAATCTATTTTTGTGGAAACGATTTTCTGATTTCTGGCAACAAAATTCAGAATATTTATAATAACGACGGCAACTGCATAAGTGTTCGCTCAAATGGCACAATTCGGAACAATATCGTTTCAGATGCCACAAAAAACGGAATAGCTTACTACTCCGACCACCCGAATGTTGGAAATAAGCTTCTGATCGAGAATAATATAGCCTATAATTGTAAACGCGGTGTCTCCATTTCAAACGGAGGCAAACCTTATGTTGAAAATAGCATTATCCGATTTAATGCATTAATTACAAACGACTTAATGTGTGTCGATTGGAGCGGAATTGAATATGGATATTCAAATTTATGGAAATATTTTGGTCAGAACAGATGGAAGTAGCTATCACATTTGTGCCGAAAGCAACTATACCGAAAGTCATAATGTTTTTTCGGCAGGCGATATAGGTTTTGTGGACTATTCCAAGCACGATTATCATATCACCAAACAAAGCACAGCCTATAATTTTGCTACCGAATTGTCGGATTTTCCGGCAAGCGACTTCGAAAACGATGAGAGAAATTCAACACGATTAGATGCCGGAGCCGATCAGTATAATGCCACCACATCGATGACAAACATGCAGAAAAATGGGTTTAAGGTGTTTCCCAATCCGGCAACAGATTTGGTTTACTTGGATATTGAAGAACAAATACTGCAAAATGTAAATGTATTCGACAGCAAGGGCAATTTGGTAAAAACAACTAATCAAAACATTTTTTCGGTTTCTGATTTAG
>DYPB01000060.1:2145-13530 GCA_020720185.1 Flavobacterium psychrophilum
CAAAACTTTAACTTATCTGTAATAATTGGATACGGATCAGGCACATACAACGTAGAAGATACCATACACCTTTGGTAGGAAGCGGTTTTTGGCGATGCTGTTTTTCAATCAGCAACTTAATCCTACATCTATACATTTACGCGAATGGTTAAATAATGAAAAGATTGTATTTCCAAATCCGACCAATGACTACATATTCATCGATATACAAAATCTGGCGATTGAAAAAATTAGCATTTATGATTTGTTTGGCAAGCTGAAACAAGTACATTTCGAGTGCAAATTTTCGGTTTCATCGCTAAGCAAATGCATTTACATCATTCAAATTTATTCTGCAAATGCGCATATAGTAAGCAAATTTATCAAACTGTAACAAAAAGTGTATTACACTAAAGAGCTCTCATTTTGAAAAAATGAACGAACAAAAAATATGCTGCCTGAAAACCGATTTGCTTTACTACTAAGGAGCTGCTTAAAAGGTATTTAGCTCATCAAAGAATGCACAGTTTAACAAAAAAAATGCAGTATCAGCCTAAACAAAAAAAAATCGTATATTTAAATAATTTAAGCCAAAAAAAATTAACCCTAAAAAAAAACTATCTTATGCAAACAATTCTAGGAGCAGGTGGCTCTATTGCAACGCATCTTGCAAAAACAATTAGTCAATATACCAGTAAAATTAGACTGGTTAGCAGGAATCCCCAAAAAGTAAATGAAACCGACGAGCTTTTGGCTGCAAATTTACTACAGCCGCAGGAAATAAATAATGCAATAAAAGGTTCAGAAATTGTGTATGTTACAATCGGCTTTCCCTATAGTTATAAATTCTGGAAAGAAAATTGGCCCACATTTATGAGCCATGTGATAGAAGCATGTATCCAACATGGAAGCAAACTAGTGTTTTTCGACAATATTTATATGTACGACCCCATGCAACTGCATGGAATGACCGAAGAAAGCGCAATCAATCCACCAAGCAAAAAAGGCCTTGTTAGGGCTCAAGTGGCAAAATTGATCATGGATAAAGTAAAAGAAGGGAAATTAACTGCCCTCATTGCCCGTTCAGCCGATTTTTATGGACCCGGAATACGCCAAAATAGCATGCTCACACAAACTGTTTTCGATAGATTGAGCAAAGGTAAGGCTGCACAATGGATGATGTCTGTAAATGTGAAACATTCTTTTACCTACACACCCGATGCCGGAAAAGCTACTGCAATTCTTGGAAATACTCCCGATGCATACAATCAGGTTTGGCATTTGCCCACAGCATCAAATCCGCTTTCGGGCAAAGAATGGATAGAAACCGTAGCTACAGAATTTAGGGTAAAGCCTAAATATCAGGTAATGGGTATGTTTTTACTCAAAGTAGCCGCATTATTTGTTCCCTTTATGAGAGAATTTCCGGAAATGATGTATCAGTACGATCGCGATTATGATTTTAATTCGCAAAAATTTGAAAAGCATTTCGATTTTAAACCAACTCCCTATATTACTGGAATAAAAGAGATTATTAAAGCCGATTACACCAAATAAGTTATCGAAAAAATAGCCATTTCTTAAATATCTAAGCCCATGAAATTTGGAGCCAAATTGCTGGCAATTATTTCCTTTTGGCAGTTCCTTTTCATGGAGCTAAGGAAAAAATCAGACTTTGAAAAAAATGCAGAAAAGCACAAAAAGATTAAAATAAGTTTCTGCATTTTTTATTTTCCAATAATCAATTTTTCTAGCAAAAAATTGATTATTTTTAGTACATTTGATTGTAAAGAAGAATTTCAATAGCATCAATACACAAACGCTTGCATTTACCGGAATGAATCAGAAACCAACATACGAGGAATTATTGCAAAGAGTTGATTTACTTGAAGCAGAGAATAAATCAATATAAAACGAGATTACAAATCTGGTTCAAGATTTCGAGCGTTTAAACTCACTTTTCGAAAACCTGCAAATCGGTGTATTAATTGAAAATCAAGACAGAACAATAACACAAGCAAATAATCATTTTTGTAAATTATTTGGCATACCCGGTCCCGAAATATTAATTGGATTGAACTGTGGCGATGCCATTATAAGTTCTGCCCAATATTTTTTGCAGCCCGAAGAATTTATTCATACAGTAAATGATGTATTAAAAAACCGGGAAATTGTATTAAACAAGCTTTTAGAGCTAAAAGACGGTCGTTTTTTTGAGCGGGATTATATTCCGGTTTATCTCAAAAATACGTTTTTAGGAAATCTTTGGTTATTCAAAGATGTTTCAAGGTTTAAACAAAACGAAAAACAACTGATTGAAAGCAACGAGAAATTAGAACTATTTTTTAATCAGTCTTTAATCGGATTCTTTTTTATGATGCTTGATAATCCAATTGAATGGAACAAGCATATCGACAAAGAAAAGGCTCTTGATTATGTATTTGTCAATCAGGAAGTTACCAAAATAAATCAAGCAATGCTTGAACAATATCGCGCTACAGAAAAAAGTTTTATTGGTTTAACTCCAAACGATTTATATAAACACAATATAGATGAAGGACGAAAAGTATGGCGAGATTTATTTGATAAAGGGCGATTCAAAATTGAAACGCATGAAAAAAAATTCGATGGAACTGATATGATTATCGAAGGAGATTATTTTTGTATATACGATGATAATAAAAAGATTATAGGTCATTTTGGCGTTCAACAAGAGGTAACGCAAAGAAAGCTGAATGAACAAATTTTTAAAGAATTATACAAAAATGCCCCAATTCCTTACCAATCTCTTGATATTGAAGGAAAAATACTAAAAGTAAATGAAAAATGGTGCAAAATAACTGGTTATAGCAACGAAGAAGTTGAAGGAATAGCATTTTCTAATTTTTTAACCCCCGAATCTAAAATAGTTTTTGACGAAAAATTCTCTATTTTAATAAAAGAAAAGAAAATTATAAGCAATAATTTAGAGATTATTACCAAAGAAAAACAAGTAATTCAAGCATTTTTTGAAGGCTGCACCACCAACGATACAAAAGGAAAATTCTTGTTTACAAATTTTGTTTTTCAGGATATTACCGAAAAATTAAAATCTGAGAATGCTTTAAAAGAAAGCGAAGAAAAGTTTAGAACCCTGATAGAAAACATGTCGGACTTAGTTTTTTTGATAGACACAAATCTAAAAGTACTTACAGTAAACAAAGCTGCCGCAGAATTAATTGATGAGTCGATGGAATATCTAATGGGGAAAAAAATAGCAGAAATATTTCCAAAAGATATTGCCATTAAATATGAACTGGAGTTATCAAAAGTTTTCAAAACCGGAAAACCAATTACCATTGATAGCGATTTAATAAAGAACAACGTCAATATTTACATTAATACACGATTAACTCCTTTGTTTGACCAAGAAGGTACAGTAAAAGCGGTAATTGGTGTAAGCAATGATATTACAGAACGGAAAAAAAATGAACTGCTACTTGTTGCGCAAGAAAAAAAATTAAGAGAATTAAATGCCACCAAAGATAAATTCTTTTCCATCATAGCCCATGATTTGAGAAGTCCGTTTGGCGCAATATTGGGCTTTGCCGAAATAATTTCGAAAAAAGCACAAAAAAACGAATTCGAAAAAATTGATTATTACAGCGGAATAATCAATCAATCGGCCAAACACACCTTTGATTTACTCAACAACCTATTGCAGTGGGCAAAAATACAGCAAGGCAAAATAGCGTTTAAACCCGTAAAAATAAAGCTTTACGAGCTAATAGTAGGTGTTGCCGATTTTCTAAAAGCAAATATGGAAGAAAAAAATATTTCATTCGAAATAGACGTTAATAAAGAAATGGTAATAGTTGCAGATATATCTATGCTGCAAGCAATTATAAGAAATCTGCTTTCAAATGCCTTAAAATATACCCCACAGCTCGGCAAAATATCAATAAAGGCGAGTGCATCCACAAAAAATATCATCATCGAAATTTCTGATACTGGCGTAGGAATGACACCCAAGGACCTAAAAAAATTATTCAAAATAGATACTAGTTTTTCTAAAGTGGGAACGAACAATGAAACAGGAACTGGTTTAGGTCTGATTTTATGTCATGAATTTGTAGAAAAACATCAGGGAGAAATTCTGGTTAAAAGCAAAACCAACAAAGGCACTAGTTTTTCCGTTATTTTACCTAAATAATATAGTAAAATAATTGTAAATATTTACCAATGATTGATTAAATTGCAAAAAAATTAATTTATATATGAAAAATCTCCACATTCTGCTTTCTATTTTTATTGCATCAGCATTCTTTTTTCTTCGATGCAGTAATCCGTCCGCAAGTACACAAACCAATGCCGACAACTCAAAAAAATCAAGCGAAAATCTATGTCATTTGATTGAAGCACAATCTGTCTGTCAAATAAAAATCGGGATGGATATTGATCAGATAGTTACATCCGATTTGCAAAAATTAACCCAAAAAACAATAAAAAGAACAGGCGAAGAAGGTGATATTGAAGAATATACTGTATTTACCTTGCTCGAAAACGATGAAGAAATGTTACAATTAACCGGTGATACCGAAAAAAATGTGGACGAAATTTTTGTTATTTCCCCAAAAATCAAAACCGCTGCGGGTATTGGTAATGGCTCATCAATCGACGATTTTATCAAAGCTTATCCCGATTTCAAAATCTATTACTCTTACATAATGGGTAATTTTTGGCTCGAAACCAAGAGTCTAAATGCCCAGTTTAAAATTGACCCGAAAAATTACCACGGATTAGAAGACAATTTGATGAAAGGCGATTTGGTGGAAATTGAAAGAAATCTACTAAAAAATGACGCTGAAATATACCAAATTCGCCTGTTTGCCCTCTGATTTCCAAAATGTGTGCAATATGACGACAAAATAGGCTAAATCTTGGCGCTAAACGCATCAAAAAGTGCCAAGTTGCCTTATTGGAAATGGTTTTATAAGCCCGTTTAAAATGCATTACCCTAAAAAAAGTAAACATGAACAAAGGGATTAGATTTTTATTTCCGGCTTTTTACGCCCAAAAGCTTTCGTAAGCAAATGCAATAGAGGATACGATTTATGGGCCAACAGTGCTGTGCTTACAGTTTTTTCTAATTACATTAAGAAACATCACCAAAGGCATTTTTAAGGCTAAAATCTATATATTAAATATAGCATCTAAGCTACGCTTTTACACCAAAAAAGCGAAACAGCCTAATGGTAATATCGAAAAAAAAAATATATATTAGCTTGAATAATGCTTTTCCTAATTTTATGAGGATATTTGGTAGAAAATTCTAAAAATTCTTGAACATCAATACATATTTTGAATCATTAAACAGAAAAAAAATGGCTTTTGAAACCAAAAAAATTATTGTTTACGGAGGAACAGGTTACTATGGGCGAAAAGTTGTTGAAAAGCTCGTAAATAAAGGGGAATCTGTAAAAGTGGTGAGTAGAAATATAGTAGCAGCCAGAAAAATAGTTGGAGAAAATGTTGAAATATTTCAGGCTGATGTAACTGATAGAGAAATGGTTAGAAAATCATTAGAGAATGTAGATTGCATTATCGTATGCCTTTCGGCAATGAGCAATAAACTTATAAGAAAGATGAATCAGATTGAGCGAGATGCTGTTCTCTCTATCATGGAAGAAGCAGAAAAGGCCAATATTACTAGATTTGTTTATATGTCGGGCTACGAAATGAGAGAGCCATTATTACAAAAATTACGAATTCCGGAATTTGGCGCAATAAAAATTGAGATTGAAGCTAAAATCAGGCAATCGAAATTAAATTGGACAATACTTGGTGATGCTCCGGCCTTCGAGATATTTTTCGCCTTTGTTCGAAATGGAAAAATGGCTGTTCCGGGTGGAGGATTGAATGCAATTCCTACCATTTCGGCTGAAGATGTGGGAGAAATTACAGCCCAAGTTGCCATAAGAAACGATTTGAATGGAAAAAGAATCAAATTAACAGGACCCATAGCCTACAGTTTTCCTGATGTTGCGAATCTTATTTCATCCATCAGTGGAAAAAAAATCAAACACGTGGCTATTCCGCTTACTGTAATTAATGTAGTTTCGTTCATTTTAATACCCTTTACACCATTTGTGAGATATCTATATAAAAGTCTCAAGATGCTCAATAACTTTCCTAAGGATTTGGCCGAGGATGTGCCAAATGCACACAAATTTTTAAGAGAAACATTCGATTATGAACCCCTAACCCTAAGTATGGAGATTCAAAATAGAATAAAAGAAAACAAAATATAATATGCACAAACAAATAATGGAGTATATCGCCAAGGAGCTAAAAGACTGATGGAGAGAATCTCACATAGTATGGGAAAACAATACCAAAATGAGCGCTTTTACAAATTTGAGATTTGCAAGCGATAATTGAACAGCCAATAAATTAACTGATTACGAAATTAGTGTTTGGCAAAAAAGTGAAAGCTAATCTGAAAATCCTAAACAAAATTATGGTGGCAACATTTTATTGGGTATGATGATTTCTCGAAAAGCCTGCGAATTAGAACTAGTAAAGAATACTATTTGAAGTATTAAATATCAATTAAATAAAGAATTTCATGTATATTATTGAGAGTAAAAATCAAAAACAAAACTTTTTCTATTGCATTAAATTACAAGAAAAAAATGCTCTTTTACATTTAGATAGATTGAGAGCGAATAATTGTATAAAAACAGAACTAAAACAAATTGAAATTGACAAATATCCTCTCTATGTTATTGAGCAAAATAATGAATTCGTATATTTTACCCAGCAAAATATTTTGCAAATGTTGAATAAAATAGTTGATAATCAAGAATATTTATCCTTTGATGAAGATTTTGTTCTGTTTAACATTTACATAATTACAAGCGAAATAGAATTTGATTTTGATTATTTGGGTTATATTGACCATATTCATGCAGATAAACATTTTTTTGAAAGATATGTAAAATACGGTGAAAAAGTAATTAGGTGATGATAAAGAAACACATAACATGTGCTTAAAATAGGGTTTTCATTAGGTAAGAAACTAGTTAATAACTTCGCAAGCAGATTTAGAGCGCATATTCACTCATAAGATTATCAAAAATGATATTTTATGCTTGACTCGAATAATGCAAATACCTGGTGTCCTCAACTTGAGATGGAACATAAAGCCATAAATGCTTCAAAAAAAGCAATATGTAAAGAGAGAGTATTCCATATTTAGCATATTTTAATAACGATATAATGCAACTAAAACAATGGTTAGCGATAAAATTTCATGGAATAGCCACTCAATACTTTCAAGATTATTTAGGGTTTGCTAAAAAAGTATTTAGTTCATTAAAGAGTGCATAGTAACAAAAAGTGCAAGAATCAAAAGCATAATATTTATTTTCAGTTAGGTATATTTTTCAATGAATAATTTGAAAATATGCTGAATTGGGTTGGTATATTGAGACAATGAGTAGCCGTAGCATTTATGCTACGGAATGCATGAATATACTATAATATGTGGCTTTAGCCAAAAATTTATTGATATTTTTTAGGCTAAAGCCGATAATTGATGTCAAATTTTACTGTAGCATAAATGCTGCGGCTAATTATAAATATATCTCTTAAAAAAAATACATGCTCACTATTAACTCTAAGTGCTTATTGTTGTAAATGAAGAACCAATGCATGAAAAACAACAATATGCGTGAAAAACCTTGCATTGAAGCATCAAATATTTGATTTATAATATTGATTTAAAAATAATTATATATTTTTCAGCAGCCCCTAAATAAAGTATAACTTGTTACTTAGGGCAAAAAGATACATCCGTGCGTAAATACGATTTTAAGAATGTAGCAAAAGAATATTTTTTCGGAGAGAAAAATTAGCCAAAGAAATTTCTTAATTTTATAGGAATAGAAATTAAAAATTGACAATAACCTGGAAAGCGCTTTGGCTTGCATTTTTAAAATACTTGAACAACATGAAAATTAGGAAAAACAAAGATTCCATTTTGATTGCTCTTGCCTTTACGAGCTTAACAATTTTGTTTTTACTGCGGGGCATTAATACTTTGCACTACATGCTTGGATTTGTATTCTTTGTCCTATCCATCACATCATTTACCTACAAATCAGGAGTCGAAATTTCTGAAACAAAACATATCAGAAATTATTTCACACTTTTTGGCCGTTCTTTCGGAGTTTGGAATAATTTGCCGGAAATTAAGCATGTTTCAGTTATTAGATTAAATCAAAATCGGTTGAAACTAAACCGCAGATACACCGTTCAGGAAGAATCCAATAACAAGATTTATCCTGTTCGGCTAATTCCCAAAAACAATATTTCTAAACCAATAAAAATTATTTCAGCATCAAAAGAAAAAGCCTTGAATTATGCCTTAGAAATTGGAAAAGTATTTGATATTCAGGTATTGGATTACTCAACATCGGAAGGAAGATGGATAAAAACCTAATTACAGCCACTTGCGATATAATTGTAAAAAAGCCATTTATCATATAAAGTCTCAAAAAACCAATGCACTAACTCAATCAAAAAATAAATCAAAACCCAACAATGATAAACCAAGCAAAATAGAAAATAGCAAAAAAATGGAAACGATAATAAAAATCGAGGGACTCAAAAAAAAATTTGGCGAATTTACAGCAGTTGATGGAATTAGTTTCAACATCAGGCGCAATGAAATTTTTGGACTATTGGGGCCAAACGGAGCCGGAAAAACAACAACAATTTCAATGATCTGCGGATTATTGCCAGTTACAGAGGGCGAAATTACTTTTGCCAATAGCAATGCTAAAGACAAAAAATCGATGATTGGATATTGCCCACAGGAAAATATTTTTTATCCAAAACTTACATGCCTGGAACAATTGCAATTTATTGGGCAAATGTATGGAATACAATCGAATACAGTAAGCCAAAGAGCCAAAGAATTGCTCAATCTACTGGGATTATCAGACAAAACCAAAGTGAGAGCCGCCAAATTATCGGGTGGCATGAAACGAAGGCTGAATATTTGTTTGGCACTAATTCACGATCCGGAAATTCTTATTCTCGATGAACCCGAGGCCGGATTAGACCCACAAAGCAGAATTCTGGTCCGCAATTTTGTAAAGGCTTTTAGTCAACAAAAAACAGTAATCCTTACAACGCATAATATGGACGAAGCCGAACGTTTATCAGACAGAGTGGCAATCATCGACCATGGAAAATTACTTTTACTTGATACGCCTAATATGCTAAAACGAACAGTGGGCGAAGGAGATATTCTCGAACTGATTTTTGAAAATCCAAACCAAAATGCATTAAACAAATTTTCGGATAGTATTAAATTTATTGGCATTAGCCACAAAATTAATGCAGAAACCGTATTTTTAAAGCATTCAAATATTATAGAACAATTGTCGGAGATAAAAAGCATAGCAGAAAAAAGCCAATTAAAAATTGCAGAAATAAAACTTCGCGCCAATACACTCGAAGATGTATTTATTCACCTAACCGGAAGAAACTTACGCCAATGAAAACGTTAAACATTATATCAAAAAGCCTAAAGGAGCAAATGCGCAGTTATTGGGTACTCTTGCTCACACTATCTATGGGGCCATTTTTTATTTTTGTGTATTTCCTGATCATGGAATCATCAGAACCGCAGTATACTATATTAATTGTTAATCAGGATAAAGACGTTCTGTTGAACGAACAAACGCTAAACCATGGAAATAATTTAATTGCCTATTTCAGGGCTTTTGAAACAGACACTTTCGTACTTCCGTTAACAATTAACGAATTAAGCGACAAAACAATCGGAATCGAAAAGCTGAAAAACAAAAAAGCAGATGCTTTGATTTTTATCGACAAAGATTTTTCACAATCGATTCAGGCACGAAAAATGGGCGATAGCACTGCCATTGTGAATATCGAATTTATAGGCGATTTATCCAATACAAACTATTTAATTAGCGCAGTTTGGGCCAACGAAATAGTTAATGAATATGCATTACAAGCAAGCAATAATACAAGAATCGTACATTTAAAAGAAACAGCATTGGGCATTTCGGCAACAGCAAGCAATTTCGATATGATAGTGCCCGGAATTCTTATCGTATCGCTCATAATGCTCATGTTTACGGCCAGTATAGCATTTGTATCTGAGGTAGAAAATAAAACCATTATGCGATTAAAACTATCTAAACTAAATGTTTTTGAGTTTTTAGCAGGAATAAGCGCTGTGCAATTACTTGTGGGCATTGCATCGGTTCTATTAACCCTAATAACGGCCATTTTGCTCGGTTTTAAATACGAAGGCTCCATCATGATTTTGATTCTAGTGGCTAGCTTAACAAGCTTGTCTATTATTGCCTTTAGTCTGATTATCGCAGCCATTACAAAAACTGCCAACGAAGTTTTGGTTGTAGGCAATTTCCCAATGTTTCTATTTATGTTTTTTACAGGGGCTGCATTTCCATTAAAAAGCGATGCATGGTTTACTATCTCCGATTATCCAATTAATCTTCAAGGATTAATGACACCGACTCATGCTATTTCGGCATTAAACAAAACGCTGATATTGAGCATGGATATTTCAAGTATCATACCCGAAATTACGGCCATTGTTGTTTTAAGTCTGCTTTATTTTTTGATTGGCGGAATTATCTTTAAACAACGCCATTTAAAATTATCTTAAATACAAAAATCCAGACTTTGGGATTACAGGTTAAAAAGGAGACTGAATTAGCTGTCTATTTATAAAATGATTGATTTATGGTTGCTCAAGTATATACTTGATTTTAGCCGCGTTAGCGGCGATATCTTTGTAGTATTACGATTTTTTTGCATCCTAAAGCCACGTAGTGGCGAAATTGCTATAATGTTTTAGATTTGTTCCGAAGGTTTCTCGAAACCTTCGGAATTTGAGTTAGCGCCAGGTAATATCTACTACCAATATTTCACTACTACGTGGTTGATTATCTAACATATATGGCAGATAGGCTATTAAACATTTTGCTTTAAAATAATTCATCTGCTTTTTGCTCTATTACCTAAATGCCTAATTCAAAAATGAGATTTTTAAAATATTTATATACAATGTATTATGTCTTTTTAGCGTATAATCAGATTTTTCGCACAAAAAAATATGTTGATTAATTTAAATGCATTGATAATGAAACATTAAGATTGATATGTGTGGTAATTTTTTGTTAAAAAACAGGGTGCAATATAAAAATTTAGCTATATTTTTTCTAAACTAAAAATTTTAATTCATCCATTTCCTACAAAATCATAGTTTTTATGCAATAAATAATGAGTTCAGTATAAAAAGATGAGTCCGGTCTAAAAACTCTCTCTTTTTTTAAGCTCGTATAAATGCGAAATTTG
>DYPB01000227.1 GCA_020720185.1 Flavobacterium psychrophilum
AGTGACTTTACTGAACCTATTTATAATATACCTTCTATAATATTAATTAAATTTGCCATTGTCCAACGGCTATAAGGTTTTGGTTCATAAGGATTGTAAGGAATTGCAATTATCGTATTAACTTTTGCATCTGGATTTTCGGCTAAAACTACGGCTGTCCATTCTAACAGAGTTCTTTTAAATTCTTTAAATCCGCCTTTATTTGGTTTTGCAGTTTTTATGTCGAAAAGAAACATTTCTCCTTTGTCATTTTCGAGATAAACATCTACCATTGTTGGTTTTACAATTCTCATTTCTCCTTTTTGACAAACATTTCTAATAATTTCAATTTCTTTTTGTTTATCTGGTTTTATGTTGGCTGCTGTCAATTCGTCCATAATTTTTTGGATTTCAAATTGTGCTGCTGTACTCATTTTTGTTCCGGATTTCACTTGCTTTTGTGCAATTTTAAATCTTGATGATGCCAAGGCAACTGCAACAGGTTCAAAAATAGTTGTACCGAAATTTGTATTTAGTGAATGTATGAAAGCGTACAAAGCTAAACGGTCTTTACCGAGAAGTCTTGTATGGAAAGGCATTACGGCAGGTTCGGGATTGTATGTTTCAAATCTGTTTCTTAGACTTGTTCTTATAGTTTGTTCAACTAATTCTATTTGTTTATTTGTTAATGCCATTATATTGATTTTAAATGAAATATAATTTCTGAATAAGCTCCTTTGTCTTTTTCTGTTCTGTTCAAAACTGGACGTTTATATTGATTAACAATTTGCATTCCTGCTTTTTCGGCAATTGTAGGATACATATTGTATTTATCGTTTGAAACAAGAAAAATATCGTAATCGTCTTGTAAATATTGTTTTGTGTTGATTAAAACTTGCGATATTCCTTCAATATATAATTTTTGGGCTTCTTTACCTTGCCCTTTGAATAATGGACCTATTTCAAGTTCATCGTTTCGCTCAAAACCAAATAAATCGTAAGCATAAGCGTGTTGCTCGTGATAATCAATTAACCCAACATAAGGCGGACTTGAAAAAATGCCTTTTATTTTTTGTTTTTCTGCTAAATCACCAAAAGTTTTGTTTTTCTCTTTAAGTTTTTCGAAAATGTCAATATTTCTTGCATCGCCTTGTAAACAAGTTGGATATACAGATTTTCTAAGTTTTGAATATTCCGCTATTCTTGTAATTGTATCTTTACTGTATCTACCCCACCAAGAAAGTATTGAAAATAACGGTTTACATATTTTACCATGTTTTCCACAATAATAAGTTTCTGTAACCGGTTCTTTTAATGTTGCTAAATCTGCGTGTGTTGTTGCTCTGCAAGAACGAATTGTTCGACTAAGAATTATTGTTATAATTTTCTTTGTTATCGGGTTTTGGATGTGTTTAAGTTGCTCGAAAACAAAATCAATTTCATCTTTAACAGGCTGTAAATACCATTTTTCAAGAAAATTATTTGATTTGTCTTGTTTAATTTTTAAATTATATTTTTGTGCAAGTTTATCAAAGACAGGTCTAAATTCATTTTCTTTTTCCGTGGTATATGTTTTTTCATCAATTTGTTTTTGTCTTACTTTAATTTTAAATTCAGGTGATGGAAAATATTGTTTATTGAAAATGTTTAATTCTTCAAGTAATTCATTTTCAAAGTTTAGATTATTTTTTTTTGATATAAATTCTTTGAGCAGATTTGTAATTCTTGAAATTTCGTTGTGTAAGTCCTGAAAATCTGCTCGACTTACTTTCACATTTGCAATCAACGTGTTAAATGCCGAAATATCAATTCCAATGGCGTGCATTCCTAATTCTCCGGCTTGCACCATAGTTGTTCCGCTACCTGAAAATGGGTCTAAAATAATATCTCCTTTTTTGAAATAAGTTTCTTTTTTGAAATTATCTGTGTGGTCATCTAAAAAGTATTCAACAAGTTGCGGAATAAATTTTCCTTTATAAGGATGCAATCTGTGGACGTGCTTTGTTGTATCTTTTTCTTTGCACCATTCAAATGAAAGTGCCCAGTTTAGGTCATCTCCCAATTTTTCTTTCCAATCTGTTTCTCGCTGTCCATTATGACTACAATAATATTTTATCAAATCTTGTTTTAAAACAGTTGTAGTTCCATTACTTCCTTGTTTGTTTATTCTGCCGTATTGAATTAAATATGAGATATTTGAAGTTGTTACATTCTTTTGTAAATATTCACTTGCCCAGTCTGCTGCTTCCTTTATTGATAATAGTTCTGTCATCATTATTTTTCTATCTTATACAGCAAAAATA
>DYPB01000228.1 GCA_020720185.1 Flavobacterium psychrophilum
AAAGAATTTGAGGTTGCAAAATTATTTAAGGTTAAACAACATTGGGAAAGAAAAAAGTAATTTTATGAAACAGATTACATTAGATATACTTGATGCTTCATTAAGAACAGATAATGATAATTACTATTCAATGTCAGAAGAAGATAGATATGCTTTATTTACAAGAAAGCCTGTTAGAATTGACCCAAAAAAAAGTGAGGATATTTATCCTCAAATAAATAATATTAATTTCACATGGAGTACACCAATTAAATACAGTAGTTTTCCTGACTTTAATTCGCTTATAACATCTAATCAAATAGGTATTTATATAATGTATGTTCAGCCTGAAAATACTATTTTGGATATGCCAAAATACGTTTTATATGTTGGTATATCTGGCGAAAATGGTAGTGCTAGACCTTTGAAGGAAAGATTAAAGGATTATTTTTATATTTCAGGATTAAAGAAAAGAAGTAATGTACATAAATTATTGCAATTATACTATAAACAAGTCTACATAGTTTATTCACTTTATAATGGGAATTATTCAGATTTAGAAAATGATGAAAAAAAATTTCATGAATATTTTTATCCCGTTTTCTGTGATAGAGATTTCTCACCCGAAACTAAAAAAGGAAGAAAAGCATGGAACTAAAAAATAAACAAAAAATTGTATTACCTGCACTACGAGGTGTAATTGGTGATTGGGTATATTATACCTCGTTAATGTCTCCAAAAACAATATCTACATGGATTAAGTCTGCTAAAGATATTAGGGAAGCGGAAAGTTTAAATGAAGTTTTACAGAGAGATTTAAATGATAGGAAGTTTCAAATATCTAAATATTTGTTAGAAGACCCAAATCGTTTTTTTAACTCAATTATTGTTGGAGTATATGACGGGTTGCCTGATTGGTTAGAATTTGATATTAGTAAAAAAGTTGAAGAAATTGGAGCAAATCATGACGAGTCTATTAATGAATCTATGGGCTTGTTGATTTTTAATGGAGACGAAAATATGTTTGCTATTGATGGTCAGCATCGTGTTGCTGGTATCAGCATTGCAATTGAGGAAGATTTAAAAAAAGAAGAAAAAGGAAGGGTTTTGAAAGATGATATTTTTTCAGTAATTTTTTTGGCTCATATAGATGATGTTTTAGGTAGAAAAAGAACAAGGAAATTATTTTCAGATATTAATAAAAATGCAAAGCCTGTTGCAAAGTCAGATAAAATCATTATTGATGAGGAAGATATCAATGCAATTGTAACAAGGCGTATATATGCTGAATATCAATATTTTGAAAATGGAAAAACAATTGACATATCATCAAAATCTAATATTGACAAAATTGACAAAGAACATTTTACAAATATTGATAACTTATATAGGGTATGTACTATATTAAAAAATTTATACAAAAAGAAGAAAAATTCTGTTGATTGGGATGAGGAAAATATTCAAACTCTAAAACAAGTAAATATTGATTTTTACGACTTTATTATAAATAACATTAAAGAGTATTCTGATTTTTTTATATCCAAACAAAATGGTTTAGAGTTTTATCGTGAAAATAATAAGTATTTACTTTTTAGACCTATTGGGATTGTTTTACTGGCTCGTTTGTATGCTTATTTCTATAAAAAAGAAAAACTGGATTTATTAAAACTTAAAATTAACAAAATAAATTTTGTGTTTCCAGAGAGTCCATTAAATCGTATTCTATGGAATAAAGGTAAAATGGAAGCAAAAAGCATAAATCAAAATTTTGCTTTTGATTTAATTTTATATGTTTTAAATGAGTATGATACCAGTAAAATTGAGGTACTACAGGAACGATATAGGGATTTAATTAAAAATGAAACCGCAATACTGCCTAAAAGAATAGAATAACCCCATTTGCAAGCACATTGCCAAAGCCCCACGAGCCAACGCTCCATCCAAAGCTTTGTCAAAGAGCTTGCAAAGCCAACGCACCGAGAAAAATTGTTTAAAAAAATTTGCTGACACTTTAAAAAATAAAAAACGCTGACACACGAGCCGACAGAAAATACCGAAAATAAAATGACAATGACACGGAAACTGAACAATGACAATGGTTTACAAGACTGGAAGGCAGAACACCAGGCGGTAACAAAGGCTATATGCAATAAGGGTTTCAGTGGTAATTCAAGCATTCTGCACCGCTCAAACTTCGGTGTCGGCGGACAGGAAAGTAGCCTGCAATCCCTTACTGCATATAGCCTCATTCGTTAGGCACTATAAACTAAGATTATGACAATAAACGAAATAGTAAATTTT
>DYPB01000061.1 GCA_020720185.1 Flavobacterium psychrophilum
TTATCTATTATCTTTGCACTTTAAAAATTCAAAAATGACAATCCAAGAGATACTTATCCCAAACATAAAAAAAGCAGTACTGAATTTATTTGAAACAGAACTACAAACAATTGAATTTCAGACTACTCGAAAAGATTTTGAAGGAGATATAACCATGGTTATATTTCCATTATTGAAAATAATAAAAGGTACACCAGTAGAAATAGGTACAAAAATTGGCACTTATCTAACAGAAAATGTAGCCGAAATAGAACGGTTTAATGTACTGGCAGGCTTCTTGAACCTTGTAGTTACAGATAAATATTATGTTGATTCTTTTAACAAAATAAAAGACATCGAAAATTTTGGATATGTACCAGTTTCTAAAAATACTAAAGCGGTAATGGTAGAATATTCGTCGCCAAATACCAATAAACCCCTGCATTTAGGGCATGTTAGAAATAATTTATTAGGCTATTCCGTTGCCGAGATTATAAAAGCAAGCGGCAAAAAAGTATATAAAACCCAAATTATTAATGATCGAGGAATCCATATTTGTAAGTCGATGTTGGCTTGGCAGAAATTTGGAAATGGCGAAACTCCAGAATCTTCGGGTATAAAAGGAGACAAGTTGGTAGGGAAATATTATGTGAAATTTGATAGTATTTATAAGGAAGAAATTACGGAACTAATCGTTGCAGGAAAGACAGAGGACGAAGCCAAAAAGCAATCCCCAATTATTATGAAAGCCCAACAAATGCTTTTAGACTGGGAAGCAGGAAAACCCGAAGTAATGGAATTGTGGCGAATGATGAACAGCTGGGTTTATGAAGGTTTTGACGAAACTTATAAAAATCTTGGAGTTGATTTTGATAGTAAATACTACGAATCAGATACTTATTTATTAGGTAAAGATGTTGTTGTCAATGAATTAGCCAAGGGAAAAGACAAAAGTATTTTTTATCAAAAGCCAGATAATTCCGTTTGGATTGATTTAACCGCCGATGGTTTGGATGAAAAAATAGTACAACGATCAGACGGTACTTCGGTTTATATGACACAAGATATTGGTACTGCTATTCAGCGAGTTAAAGATTTTGAAGATGTAGGCGGTATGGTTTACACCGTTGGAAATGAGCAAGATTATCATTTTAAAGTTTTATTTCTAATTTTAAAAAAACTCGGTTTTGAGTGGTCAAAAAACCTATACCATTTGTCTTATGGAATGGTCGAATTACCCTCAGGCAAAATGAAATCGAGAGAAGGAACCGTTGTTGATGCCGATGATCTGATGATAGAAATGACCCAAACAGCCCAAAAACTATCAGAAGAATTAGGCAAACTTGATGATTACGATGAGGTTGAAAAACAAAGATTATACAAAATTATAGGACTTGGAGCATTGAAATATTATATTTTGAAAATAGACCCTAAAAAAACCATTTCGTTTAACCCCGAGGAATCGGTAGATTTTGCGGGCAATACAGGGCCATTTATTCAATATACTTATGCTCGAATACAATCCATTTTACGCAAATCCGATTTTGATTTTCAATCAACCATTTCGAGTCTAATAGAGCTGCATGAAAAAGAAAAAGAGCTTATAAAAATGATGGCTCAATTTCCTGAAGTAATACAAACAGCAGCAGCTAATTATAGCCCAGCATTGATTGCTAATTACAGTTACGATTTGGTTAAAGAATACAATTCATTCTATCAATCGGTTTCAATTTTAGGCGAAAACGATGCGAATAAAAAGGTTTTCAGAGTACAATTATCAGCAAAAGTAGCCCATATTATTAAAAATTCCTTCCGTTTATTAGGCATTGATGTTCCAGAACGAATGTAGTTTTTTGACTTTAAAATGCTTTGTTTTTAGAGAAGTTACGCAACAAAACCATACTGTTTTTTGTCAATATATTTTTCAAACGGTTTAGCATATTTCTCAATATCAATCATATACTCATTTCTGGAATTTCCCCGTCAATAATTAAATGGGCTTCGGTTGATGCAATAATATGTTCCACTGAAACTCCTGGTGCTCTTTCTAATAATCTGAAACCTAATAAGGTAACTTCTAAAACAGCTAATTCTGTTACTACTTTTTTAACACATCCAACTCCGGTTAATGGCAACGAACATTTTTTTAAAATTTTGCTTTCGCCAGCTTTATTAACATGCATCATCGCTACAATAATGTTCTCTGCCGATGCTACTAAATCCATTGCTCCTCCCATTCCTTTTACCATTTTATTAGGAATTTTCCAATTGGCAATATCTCCATTTTCCGATACTTCCATTGCTCCAAGTATCGTCAAATCAACATGTTGCCCTCTAATCATTCCAAATGAAAAAGCAGAATCAAAAAAACTTGCTCCTGGCAAAGTTGTAATCGTTTGTTTCCCTGCATTGATAATATCTGCGTCTTCTTCGCCTTCAAACGGGAAAGGACCCATTCCTAAAACACCATTTTCTGATTGAAATTCTACAGAAATATCTTTACGGACATAATTAGCAACCAAAGTTGGTATTCCTATGCCAAGGTTTACAAAATATCCGTCCTTTATTTCCTTCGCAATGCGTTGTGCAATTTGTTCTTTAGTGAGCATATCTTACTTTCTTTAATCTTTTTATTTACAACAATACGGCAAGATACAAAATAATTTTAAAACAATAAAAAAACTTTCTAAATTTGATTTCTATAAAGTTTTTATTCTAATTTTATGCAAAATTTCAATCCTTCTTAATTATGAAAAAATTTGCTTTTATTCTATCGCTATTTCTTGTTTTTCAGTCCTGTGGACGAAAATCTGCTATTGATTTTAATTCTGACCCAACATTGTTTAAAGAATATATTACCAGTTTTGCAAGCGGAATTGTATCAGCACAATCTGATATCAGGATTGTTTTTGCTTTTGATAATAAAGAATGGAAAATTAATCAGGTTCTTGATGATAATTTATTTGATATTTCTCCGTCAATAGATGGAAAAATTATTGCATTATCAAGTAATACTTTGGCCTTTATTCCTGAAAAAAAATTGAAAGATGATACCGAATATCAAATTTCATTTCATTTATCGAAACTAAAAAATGTAAAAAAAGAATTAGCAGATTTTAATTTTACAATAAAAACCATTAAGCAAGATTTTATTATAAACACAAATGATATTCAATCATATAGCAAAGATTATCAGTATCTTAACTGTATTTTTAAAACTGCTGATAACATTGATTTTGAAGATGTAAAAAAAATAATTGCAGTTAATCAAAAAGGAAATGATTTAAAAATAAAATATGATAAAGCATTAAGTTCAGGAACAGAATTTAAGTTTACTATTGATTCTATTCAACGATTTGACGAAGATTCTGAAATTGAAATTGTTTACGATGGTAGCAATTTGGATATTGATCAAAAAGGTAGTTTTAGTTATCAAATTGCTGGAAAAAATAATTTTAAGGTAATAAAACTAGAAATTCCTGATGGAGACAATCAAAGTTTGCTGATTAATTTTTCAGACCCATTAGAAAAAGGTCAAGATTTTAGCGGTTTGGTGAGTATTGAAAACACTCATAATCTAAAATTCTCAACACAAGGTAATGTTCTGAAAGTTTATTTTGACAATCAAAATAAAACCGAAAATGCAGCCGAAAAGACAATTCATGAAATTGTACAAACCACAACCAATTCTACCACAGTAAGCCTTGATTCTGTAATAACTGCAACCGCATCAGTAGTTGAAGCCCTTGATGAAGAGCCAAAAGAAACCTTTTCTGGAGATTTATTAGTGGAAATTTTTCAAGGAATTATGAATGAATATGGCTATAAAATGAAAGAAGATTATAACGAAAGAGTGTCATTTAATCAGATAAAACCAAGTGTCAAATTTATAAAAAATGGAACTATTCTACCATCTTCAAGCAATTTAAAACTTAACTTCGAGGCCGTAAATCTTCGAGCTGTTGATGTTAAAATTTATAAAATTTATAAAAATAATATTCTTCAGTTTTTGCAAGATAACGAACTAAATGGCTCACAAAATTTAAAAAGAGTAGCACAACCGATTGCAAAAACCACTATAAATTTAAAAGAAAATAATCTTTTAAATATGACAAAATGGAACTCATTTGCCCTTGATTTGTCAAAAATAGTTACACCAGAACCTGGTAGTATTTATCGTGTAGAATTTGTTTATAAAAAATCATACTCGTTATATAAATGCGAAAAACAAGAAGAAGATGACCAACCTGATGACGAAGAAGTTGATGAAAACGATGTGAATTATAGCAATAATAACTACGATGATTACTATTATGATGATTATGAATGGCGAGAAAGTCAGGATCCGTGTTCAAATTCTTATTTCTATAATGCAAAAATAGCCACTAATATTTTAGCCACCGATCTTGGTGTTATTGCCAAAAGAGGCGAAAATAAATCTTATTTATTTGCCGTAAACAACCTTATATCCACCGAACCTGTTGCTAATGCTCGGGTAGAATTATTCAGTTATCAGCAACAAAAATTAGCAATTGAAGATACTAATTCTGATGGAATTGCAAATTTTCAGATTAAATCGTTTGCCTATTTTGCTATTGTAACCCTCGGAAAACAAAGCACTTATGTTAAATTAGACGATGGTACTTCATTGTCCGTAAGTAATTTTGATGTAGCTGGCGAAAGTTTGCAAAAAGGATTAAAAGGTTTTATTTATGCTGAACGAGGGGTGTGGCGACCTGGCGATAAATTATATTTATCATTTATATTAAATGACCTCACGAATA
This sequence comes from Flavobacterium psychrophilum, assembly GCA_020720185.1. GTDB lineage: Bacteria > Bacteroidota > Bacteroidia > Flavobacteriales > Flavobacteriaceae > Flavobacterium > Flavobacterium psychrophilum_O. The sequence goes on from DYPB01000061.1 coordinate 4,764, forward strand.
AGTTACCTAAAAATCATCCTATAAAATTAAGATTGTCTGATCCAAATGGAAAAATTACTTACGAAACCATACAAAAAACGAATGAAATGAATCATTATTCATTTGTAATTGCTACCAATAACGATGCCCCAACAGGCAGCTGGGAAGCCATGATAAGCGTTGGTGGTGCAAAATTTTATAAAAATATTAAAATTGAAACCATCAAACCTAATAGGTTAAAAATTAAAAATTCTTTCAACAAATCAGTACTGTCCGCAACAAATATAAATACTGATATTGTGGATGTTATTTGGCTTCATGGTGCAATAGCAAAGGATTTGAGGATAGAAATGCAAGCAAAATTTACCCAACAAGAAACCGTTTTTAAAGGATTAGAAAAGTATAAATTTGACGATGAAGTTAGAAAATTTAACACCGAGGAGATTAATATTTTTTCAGGAAAATTAGATGCAAACGGTAGAGCAACGGTAGACATTCAGCCTAAATTACAAGGACAAGCCCCTGGTATGTTGCGAGCCGCTTTCATCACAAAAGTATATGAAGAAGGAGGTGATTTTAGTACCGATGTGATGGCAACAACCTATTCGCCATTCAAAACATATATTGGTTTAAAATTGCCAGAACTTTCTCAATATCAAACCCTTGAAACCAGAAAAGAAAATAAATTTGACATCATTACTGTTGATGAAAATGGAAAACCAAAACCAATTAATGGTTTAGAAGTTAGGGTTTATAAAGTAGAATGGCGATGGTGGTGGGACTCTTCAGAGAATGATTTGTCGAATTACAACTCATCAAATGCAACAACAGCATTTAAAAATTTTGTAATAAATACAGACGCTAATGGAAGAGGAAGCATCAAATTTTTAGTATCCGATGAACAATGGGGCAGGTATTTAATTCGGGTTTCCGATTCAAATAATGGTCATGCCACCTCACAAACTGTTAATATTGATTATCCATATTGGTCTGGAAAAACTAGAAATATCGATGCTTCAACTGCAAATATGCTGGTTTTTTCTACCGATAAGAAAAAATATTCAGTAGGCGAAAAAGCTAAAATTTCATTTCCATCAAGTGAAGGTGGTCGGGCATTAATTTCAATAGAAAATGGTTCAAAAGTTATTCAAACGCTTTGGGCAAAAACCCAAAAAGGAGAAACTAAAATAGAAGTGCCAATTACTGGTAAAATGGCTCCAAATGTGTATTTAAACATTACGCTTTTACAACCCCACGCATCAACCAAAAACGATTCTCCTATTAGAATGTACGGTATTGTACCTGTGGAAGTTATCGACAAAAATACAATTTTAGAACCTAAAATTGTAATGCCAAATGTGCTAAAACCCGAGCAAATTTTTAACCTAAATGTAAGTGAGAAAACAGGAAAACCAATGTCATATACTATTGCCCTTGTTGATGAAGGTTTATTGGATTTAACCCGTTTTAAAACTCCAAATGCTTGGGATATTTTTTATGTTCGTGAGGCTTTGGGTGTAAGAACTTGGGATATTTACGATGCTGTAATTGGGGCTTATGGTGGCAAAATAAATCAAATTTTCAGCATAGGTGGTGATCAAGATTTAGGTGCTGGGAAAGCCAAAAAAGCCAATCGATTTAAGCCTATTGTAATGTATTTTGGACCTTTTCAGTTAGGGTCGGGACAGTCAAAAACGCACGAAATTAAATTACCAAAATATATTGGTTCGTTACGCACAATGGTTGTGGCTGGTAATGCTACAACAAGTGCCTATGGCAGTGTAGAAAAAGCCACACCCGTTCGCAGTCCGTTAATGGCATTAGCATCGGTACCAAGAAAAATTTCTCCTTCAGAAAAAGTAACCATTCCTATTACTATTTTTGCTATGGAAAATCATGTAAAAAATGTATCTGTACAAATAAAAACCAGTGCAGGAATGCGTGTTTATGGTTCTGCAAATCAAAATATTAGATTTATAAAACCTGATGAAAAATTAGTCTATTTTAATATAGAAGTGGGTAGTGCAACAGGAATTGGCAAAATACAAATTATTGCAACTTCGGGTAAAGAAAAATCTGTTTATGAGATTGAGATTGATTTGATGAACCCAAATCCAATTACAAGCACCTATACCGATATAATATTAGAACCAAATAGCACAAAATCAATTCGTTGGAAAACATTTGGAGTTTCAGGAAGTAATGCTGCAAAATTAGAAATTTCTTCTATGCCGAGTATTAATTTTAATGGCAGGTTGCAATATTTAATGCAATATCCGCATGGTTGTGTAGAACAAACTACATCAGCTGTTTTTCCGCAACTGTATTTGAATGATATTATTGATTTAGATGCTATTGCTAAACAAAAAATGCAAACTAATGTAACGGCGGGAATTAATAAATTAGGTAGTTTTCAGTTGCCAAACGGAGGATTTTCCTATTGGCAAGGAAATCAAACCGCCGATGACTGGGGAAGTTCATATACTGGACATTTTTTGATTGAAGCAGAGAAAAAAGGTTATCTTCTTCCGATTAACTTTAAATCAAAATGGATTTTATATCAACAAAAAGCTGCTAAAAATTGGAGAATTGATAATAATTACGGCAACGACTTTGCACAAGCTTATCGATTATATACGCTATCATTAGCAGGTTTTCCTGATTTGCCGTCTATGAATAGATTGCGAGAATCAGCAGGAATATCTAATGAAACTAAACTACGATTAGCCGCCAGTTATGTATTAGCAGGACAAAAACAAGCAGGTTTGAATTTGTTGATGAAAACTAATAGTATTGAAAATGAAAATAATAAATACAACTATTATTATTACGGTTCGATTGATAGAAATAGAGCAATGTTGTTAGAAACGCTTTTATTATTAGGACAAAAACAAAAAGCATTTGAAACCGCAACAAAATTAGCAAAAGCCATCTCGAGTGATGACTGGATGAGTACCCAAACAACTGCTTATTGCTTGTATGCCATGAGTAAATTTGCCTTAAATAATGGTCCAAAAGGAATTAATGTAAGCTTTACAAAAGACGGTAAATCTGAAAATATTAATGCAAATAAAACCATTGCAAATAGAAATTTAGTTATAAAAACAGGCAATAATACTATCAATATCCGAAATAATAAGAACAATAGATTATATGTTCGGGTTCTAAATTCTGGTATTTTTCCCGTTGGAAAAGAACAAGTAGTTCAAAGCAAATTATTTGCAAATATGATTTTCAAAAACCGAAAAGGAACTGTAATAAATATTGCTAAAATTGCACAAGGCACAGAATTTATTGCCGAAGTTACTGTCAGGAATCAAGATAATGATAGGGTAGAGAATGTTGCTTTATCTCAAATATTGCCTTCGGGTTTTGAAATTGTGAATACAAGATTTACCGATTTTGGTGAAGCTACAAATAATAGTGCCGATTATACTGATATTAGAGATGATAGAACAAATTTTTATTTTAATATGAAAGCAAACGAAACAAAAACATTCCGAATTTTGTTAAACGCTTCCTATTTAGGCAAATATTATTTACCTGGTTTGCAATGTGAAGCCATGTATGACCATACATTTTTAGCAAGAACAAAAGGATTTTGGGTTGATGTGGTGAAATAATAATATATGCAAAAAATGAATTATAATTGGTTCAAAAATAGAGGTTTAAATTTTATATCATATCTCAAATCCAATAAAAAAAAGTCAATTATTGGTTTTGCTTTTCTACTGATTTATTATTTTTCATTACCTATAAATTTATTTCAAACCCCATATTCTACCGTTATTGAAAGTGCAGAAGGAGAATTATTAGGAGCTAAAATTGCAGCTGATGGGCAATGGCGATTTCCTGCAAATGATTCTGTACCTGATAAATTTAAAAAATGTATAGTTTATTTTGAAGATGAATATTTTTATAACCACTGGGGGTTTAATCCAATTGCAATGTATAATGCTTTGAAACAGAACAGAAAAGCAGGAAAAGTAGTTCGAGGCGGTAGCACGATAACCCAACAAGTAATAAGACTGGCAAGAAAAAATAAAGGGAGAACTTATTTTGAAAAAGCAACTGAATTAGTACTTTCAACAAGCTTAGAATTTAGATATTCTAAAGACAAAATACTTAATTTGTATGCCGCCCACGCACCTTTTGGCGGTAATGTAGTTGGACTCGAAATGGCTTCGTGGCGTTATTTTGGTGTACAATCCAATCAATTATCATGGGCAGAAAGTGCTACGCTGGCAGTTTTACCAAACGCTCCTCGATTAATTTATCCTGGAAAAAATCAAGAAAAATTACGGATAAAACGAAATAATTTATTGCTGAAATTGAAAAATAATGCCATCATTGATGAACAAACTTATCAATTAGCAATTGCCGAACCATTGCCCCAAAAACCATTCGACTTACCACAAACAGCTTCTCATTTATTACAAAAAGTTGCTAAAAACGAACCTCAAACTCGACTAAAAACCACAATAGAAATTGCCTTGCAAAACAGGGTGAATCAACTGGCAAAATACTATTACAATCAATACAAACAAAACGAGATTAACAATTTATCCATAATTGTTGTAGATGTAAATACAAGAAATATTTTAAGTTATGTAGGTAATGCCCCAACTGATTTGAACCATCAAAAAGATGTAGATATCGTAGATGCAGCCCGCAGTACTGGCAGTATTTTAAAACCTTTATTGTATGCTGCAATGCTTGACGATGGTGAATTATTGCCCAATACTTTAGTAGCTGATATTCCGACACAAATTTCAGGTTATACTCCTCAAAATTTTAATTTAACCTTTGACGGAGCTGTTCCTGCCAATAGAGCTTTGGCAAGGTCATTAAACATTCCTGCAGTTTTAATGTTGCAGGATTATGGCGTTCCTAAATTTTATGAAGAATTACAAAGGTTCAAATTGAAAAACATCAACAAACCTCCAAATCATTATGGATTATCATTAATATTAGGTGGTGCCGAAAGTAATTTATGGGATTTGTGTAAAACCTATGCCAGTTTATCATCAACTATCAATTATTATAACAAAAATAATGGAAAATATCGTTCTAAAGAATTTTCTGAATTGAATTATAGTAAAGATAAAGAAGTAGATTTTGGAAGCGAATCAAAACAAAAAACAATACTCGGGGCTGGTTCTATATATCTGACATACAACGCAATGGAAGAAGTAAACAGACCAGAAGGAGATGAGGCTTGGAAATTTTATGACAGTTCACTAAAAATAGCTTGGAAAACAGGAACAAGTTTTGGAAATCGAGATGCTTGGGCAATTGGTACAAATTCAAAATATGTTGTTGGAGTTTGGGTAGGCAATGCTACTGGCGAAGGCAGACCAACATTAACTGGAGTTTCCACTGCTGCACCCATACTTTTTGATGTTTTTAATTTATTACCGAGACAAAATTGGTTCGTAACCCCAAGATTAGATTTAACAGAAGTAGAAACCTGCAATTTAAGCGGATATTTAGCACAAGAGGATTGCCCGAAAAGCAAACAATTAGTTCCTTTAAGAGGAAAAAATACTAAAATTTGTCCTTATCATAAAATGGTCCATCTAGATAAAAAAGAACAATTTAGGGTTAATTCTAGCTGCGAAAGTATAGAAAATATGGTGTCTAAAAAATGGTTTGTTTTGCCTCCTGTTATGGAATGGTATTATAAAAACAACCATATAAATTATTTGCCTTTGCCTCCTTTTAGAGAAGATTGTGCAGGAACTCAAACCCCATCAATGGATTTTATTTATCCAAAAACGAATAGTAAAATATATTTAACCAAAAATTTTAACTCCGAAATTCAACCTGTTGTATTAAAAATTGCACATTCTAATCCAAGTGCAAATCTTTTTTGGTATATTGATAATGAGTATAAAGGCAGTACAAAAAATTTTCACGAAATGTCAATTTTACCAACTGCTGGATTTCATTATATGACCGTTGTTGATGAATTTGGTAACGAAATAAAACGAAAAATTCAAATTATTAGAGATTAACAACCGCAATTTTTACCACAATTTTTAATGTTTTTATCCTTTTTTGGAACACTTTTTCTAATCAAATAATACAATGCAAAAACCAGTGTGGCAAACGATAATAGCTCTTGAAAATTTTCCATTATTTTAGTATTTGATAGGTTACAAAAGCTACAAAATAGGCCAACCCAGACATCAATAATAGTTGTGCCAACGGCCATCGCCAAGAATTCGTTTCTTTTTTTGTAATTGCCAGTGTACTAACACATTGCATTGCAAAAGCATAAAACAACAACAGAGAAACTCCAGAGGCAAGATTGAATATTTTGTGTCCACTTTTTACATCAACCTCAGAAGCCATTTTGTTTTTTATAGTTTCTTCATTTTCATTTCCACCAACACTATAAATGGTTGCGAGCGTACCAACAAATACTTCTCGGGCAGCAAACGAACTGATTATTGCAATGCCAATTTTCCAATCATATCCCAAAGGAGAAATGACAGGTTCGATACTTTTTCCCATAACTCCAATATAGGAATGTTCTAATTTATACGAAGCAACTTTATCCGGAATTACCGATGGATTTATTTTCAACTCGCTCGAATAAACCTCGTTTTCGATAATCTTTTGAGCGTTTTTAAAATCATCTCCTGGACCATAAGAGGCTAAAAACCATAAAATTACAGATATTGCAAGTATAATTTTCCCTGCTCCAAAAACAAATGATTTGGTTTTTTCAATAACATTAATGGCAACATTTTTAAACATTGGCAATTTATAATTTGGCATTTCTATTACAAAATAACTTTTGCTTTGCAGTTTCAAAACTTTATTTAAAAGATAAGCTGATAATATTGCTGAACCAAAACCAATTAGATACAAAAACATTAGCGTTAATCCTTGCAAATTTACAATACCAAAAACCCTTTCATCAGGAATTACAAGTCCAATAATGATAGCATAAACAGGCAATCTAGCAGAGCAAGTGGTGAATGGTGTAACCAAAATAGTTATCAATCGTTCCTTCCAATTCTCGATATTTCGGGTTGCCATAATTGCTGGAATAGCACATGCAGTACCTGAAATTAACGGTACAATACTTTTGCCCGAGAGTCCAAATTTCCGCATAATTTTATCCATCAAAAAAACAACACGACTCATATAGCCACTCTCTTCGAGAATAGAAGTGAATAAAAATAGACAGGCAATTTGTGGAATAAATATCAGAATTCCTCCTATTCCAGGTATAATTCCTTGCGAAATAAGGTTAGTAAAACTTCCAGCTGGCAACTCTTTGGCAATATAAACACTTAAATTTGCAAACGATTCGTCTATAAAATCCATCGGAATTTTTGTCCATTCAAAAATAGATTGGAAAATACCAAATAAAATAAAGAAAAAGATTAAATATCCAAAAACCCTGTGTGTTAGTATTTTATCTAATTTTTCTCTAATTCCTTTGGCTTTAGAACTATCTACCGTTTGAGCAATTTTCAATACATTGTTAATAAATTGATAACGCTTGATGGTTTCTTTTTGCTGCAATCTTTTTAAGTCAGAATGCGATTTGGTTGTTGAGCCTTGAACGGGATTTCTATCTAAATTCAGAAAATTAACATCGTGGGTAATAACCAACCAAAGTTTGTATAGCAACTGGTTTGGAAATGTTTTTTTGAGGTTTTCAAAATAATCTTCGTCTATACTCAAAGCATTCAAACAAGGTTCGGTAGAGATGCTTTTATATGTTGTAATCAAATTTTTTAGACCCTCAATTCCAATATCTTTTCGAGTACTAATCAGTGCAATTTTAGTTTTTAATTGTTTTTCAAGAACTGGTATATCAATGCTAATGCCTTTATAAGACATTCTATCGGCCATATTAATAACAAGAATCGTTGGAATTTCGAGATCTTTTATCTGTGTAAAAAGCAACAAATTGCGTTTCAAATTTTCTACATCAACAATCAATAAAACAACATCTGGATAGAGTTTATCATTTTTGTTGAGCATCAATTCAACCACCATATTTTCATCTATCGAACTGGCATTCAGACTATAAGTTCCTGGCAAATCAATTATATTTGCCTTGTATTTGTTGGGCAATTTGCAAAAACCAATTTTCTTTTCGACCGTTATTCCTGGATAATTTCCTACTTGTTGATTAAGCCCCGTAAGTGCATTAAAAACTGAAGTTTTTCCAACATTTGGATTTCCAATAAGTGCTACATTAATGTTTTGTTGGCTCATAATTATATAATTTCAACCTCAATTTTGGAAGCAGTTTCAACTCTAATAGCCAAATGTGAACCATTAATATCTAAAAAAAGCGGACAGCCTAGCGGTGCTATTTGCAATAATTCAACAGTATTTCCTGGCAAACAACCCATTTCGAGCAATTTGAGTGGCACAACATCAATATCAAAATCTTTGACGATGGCTTTTTGTCCTATTTTTAATGATTGAATAGTAGTTTGCAAATCTTATTTAGATTGATTTTAAGTTGCAAATATAATAATATTTCTGATGCGAATTTTTAATAATCCAATATTTGTTCCGTTTCACTTTAAAAATTTCTACTTCTTATTGTAATTTAAGATATATTTGTATTCTCAAAAAAACATAGTATGCCAATTTTT
>DYPB01000229.1 GCA_020720185.1 Flavobacterium psychrophilum
AACATCTGCTTTGTTAATCATTCACAGCACACCTTTGCGAGGTTGCGGACTAAATAAGCCAAAACTTTCGGTTATTCACTGACCACAAAGATAAGCAAAAATTTTAAATTAATCACTGACCCAGCAATCTTGCAAAACGCTTGTTGGCGGTTCGGTTTTTTTTTGTTTTTCACTGTATTTCAGTCAATTATAATTTAATAAAGCGTAAATTTTGGCGACAAATTTTTAAGTTTCTGCTTTCAGTTTCAGTAAATTCAGTGTGAATTTTGGCGATAAATTTAAATTTTTTGATTGTTTTTTGTATCGAAATTTTTTCAAAATTTCGTCTTCTTTTCCGCTGCTAAACTGACCGCCAACGTTTTCGGACTTTGTGTTGGTGGGCTTTTGGAACACTCAACTTTCTACCCGCACTATGTTTATTAATTGCTCAAATGTTTATACCCGCACTGTCCGCCCACTAACGCAAAACCCGTGTTATAGGCTGTTTTTATATGTCTGTCTTGTATAAGTTTCCTATATTCTTTAATGGTCGTCCTAATAACTTTTCCGCTTCTTTTTGTCCGTTAGTTTTTTGTTCATTTGTCAATTTGGCTTCTAAATCTTGAATATCTTTTATAACTTGTTGCTGTTGTAAAATGGAAAAATCAACTTTAAATTCATTGTAAATTAAAAACCACAAATAGCTTTTAAAATAATCCTGTTTAATGTCCTTACCGTCACGATACATATTAGCAAGTTGTAGTCGTGTCGAAGTAATATACCCGCTTTTAGATAAGTTTTCCGGATTGTCTAATTTTCCAAGTCGTGTAGCCCACTCAAGCATTTGGTCAATGCTTTTGTCAACGCCCATTCCGGTGTGGTAACAGTTGACAACATTCCACATACAAGTTCCATCGTTGTTTTCAGCACATTTTAGAGCGTATGAAAATGCTTTTTTTGGGTCTTGTTCAACACCGTCTCCATTGCCATAAGCCATCATCAATTGATACAATGCGTCATTAAATCCTTGGTCGGCAGATTTTAGATACCATTCAATTGCTAATTTCTGATTTTTTTCAACTTCAACTCCAGCTTGATAACAATAGCCTAAATTATATTGTGCTTCGGCATTTCCTAATCCTGCCGATTGTTTGAGCAACGGAACGGCTTTGTCAAACTGTTGAGTTTCTAAGAATTTCATTGCTTGTTGGTTTAATTCCTCTGCGTTCTGTCCGAAAACGTTTAGTCCAGCTAAAACCAAAAATAATGTCGTTAAATGTTGTTTCATTGTGTAATTTTAAAATGCCCATAACGTTTTGCACCTTGGCGATGTGGCGGGTTTTTAACACAAAAGTTCAATAGAATTACTGCTTTTGTACCTTGCACAAATGTTTCATAGAAGCACTTCAGCCGCCATATTGCCAAACCGATGTTATGGGTTGGTTTTTTTCTGTTTTGACATTATGAATTCCATTTGTTTTTCGTCTGCAAATAATTTGTTCGGTAAATATATACTGATACCATTTTCAGGTTTTAAAAGTAGTCCATTTTTTGTTTTCACTATTTTGTTTAGTCCATTCCAAGTTAACTCTCCTTTAGAAAACTGTCCACTATGTTTTATTACTTCTTCACTGAATTGAAGTTCAATTTGTTGTCCAACAATTTTAGAATCTAAACGGTCTTTTAACCATTTCTTTTTCTCATAATACAGTTTAAAAAGTTCATAGAAACCAATTAAAGTAAAAACAATTGGAAAAATCCCTAACTTTTTGTCTGTGTCTTGGAAATAAAAAATTAGACCTAAGATAATCATTGTTATTGCAAAATATGGTTCATATTTTTTAAGTTTTAGTGAAGATACAATTTCGTCATAAGCTTCTTTGTAATATTCTTCATCGGGTATAAAGTTTAGTTTAAAGTTCATATTTTACAAAATTAGAAATTGTCAAAATGGTTGGTCTTTAAGTATTAGTCCTACAATGAAATAAAAAAATAGACCTAAAACAGGAAGTCCAATAAAAAATGTCAATGCAAACGCAACTGTATTTTGGCAACTTGTCTGCGGTCTGAGTTTCTGAATTGTCCGCTTAGAAATAAAAAACAGAAGTCCTGAAACAATTAAAATTGTCAAGTATGTCAAAGGGTGAATTATCGAAACAAAAGTCCAAAGTTTACTTATAAAATATGTCAGTCTCTCCATTGGTTTGTCGGTTTCCTAAAATAGCCCATAACGTTTTGCACGTCAAGTAGGCAAAAACATTTCAGTTTAAGCCTCTCACAGAACCGTGCGTGA
>DYPB01000230.1 GCA_020720185.1 Flavobacterium psychrophilum
CACAAAACAAGTCAAATTTAACGATTTGTCTTATCCTTTTGTTGAAATGTTAGTCCAAATAAATGAAGAAGACACCACCATTGATGATTTAAAGAAAATCTTTTCAAGATATGAAAAAGAAGTTTCTAAAATAGAAATTGCAGTGAATGACTTTCTTGCATTTGCTTTTCAAAACAACCTTCTTTTAGGTTTCAAATTGTAAATTAAATACTAATAAATAATTAAATCATGAAAAAAAAATCAATTTTAGTAGGAACCGTAGCGTTAGGATTATTAACCGCTACCAGCATTTATTCTTGTAAAAATGCAGACAAAACAGAAGCCACAACCGAAAAAGCTGCCGACGCTAAATGTGGTGAAGGCAAGTGTGGAGATTCTACAAAAACAGCTGAAGCTAAATGTGGCGACAAAGCAGTCGATTCTACAAGTATGAAAACAAAAGAAGGAAAGTGTGGAGAAGGCAAATGTGGAGAAGGCAAATGTGGGGATAAAAAATAATTATTAATTCAAATAAGGCGAAGTAATTATTTTACTTCGTCTTATTTCTAAAATCAAAGATTATGTTAGAAAAATGCTACAACAAATTCAATAAACTAAACGATTTACCCTTATTATTTATTCGATTAATTTTGGCTTATGGATTTTTTAATCCAGCCATGATGAAATTAAAAAACATTAATTCTATTGCCGAATGGTTTGGAAGTATCGGTATTCCGTTTCCAACACTCAACGCATATTTAGCAACAGGAACAGAAGTTTTAGGCGTTATTTTGCTCACGCTTGGTCTATTTACTCGTCTTATTTCAATTCCTTTAATTATTACTATGATTGTTGCAATTGTAACCGTTCATTTGGAAAGCGGTTTTGAAGCAGGAAATAACGGTTTTGAAATTCCACTTTACTATATCATTATGCTATTTACATTAGTGGTTTATGGTTCAGGAAAAATAAGTTTAGACCATCTCCTATTTAAAAACAAATGCAAAGACGGAAATTGTGAAGTAAAATAAATTTAAATTAAAAAATGAAATCGAAAATTCACGATTTCCAAAATTAAAAATGATGAGTAAAAACACACTAATTACATTGGCAATTATAGTTGTATTAATTGGAATTTATGCCTTCAAAAATCCAAAAGTCGATTTTAAAAATGATTCACCAGACGGAATTCAATTTTTCAAAGGAACTTTTCAAGAAGCAATCGAAAAAGCACAAGCAGAAAACAAACCCATCTTTTTAGATATTTATGCCACTTGGTGCAGACCTTGCAAAATGCTAAAAAAACGAACTTTTTCAGACAAAGCAGTTGGCGATTATTACAACGCAAACTTCATCAATATTGCTGTTGATGGCGAAACAACCGAAGGTAGTGAATTAGCCAGTAAATATTCTATTGATGGTTATCCAACTTTGCTAATTTTAGATAAAAACGGAAAACAATTAACCAAACAAGTAGGCTTTGTTGAACCATATATCTTAATCAATTTTGGGAAACGAATAGTAAAATAATATTTGGTGTATTCTTTTTAAAAAATAAATCGATTAACCACAAAAACTATCTACTGAGTTAAATAATTATTTTTTACGAGTATTTTTGTATCGTATATTTACAAAAAATTAAAAAATGAAAGAAAAAATAATTGTAATAGTATTTTGTATGAATCTTTTTTGTGCTTTTTCACAAAAAAAAGAATCTCCAATTAGATGGTTGCGAACTGGATTTATTTATGGTTTTTCGGCACAAAATAAATATATACCTCAGGATCCTGATTACTTTTATAAGAGTAATATTTATAAGTTTTCTAATCATTTTCATCTTTATAAAAAACCAAAGTATTCTTGGGAAATAACAGCAGAAGCAAGTTATTACCAATCAAAATATGAATGCTACAATAAATGGCATGAATATTTTACATCCTCTACCGATATAGAAGCCGAAAGAGCTCGGCTTTTACCCATAAAAGATATGAACGAATATGTTTTAAATTTTGGTATTCTTTACAGACGATGGCTTTCAGAAAATTTATCCGTTTACGCTAATGGAAGCGTTGGACCTATGCACATCGATGCTGATACAGAGCGATTAAAAAAAGGATTTGCCTTTAGCGATATTTTTTCATTGGGTTTTAATTATAGAAAAAATCAATTTTCTATTGATCTAAAAACGATGATTAGACATGTTTCAAATGCGGATTTAAAATACCCTAATTTTGGACACAATGCTGTTGGTTTTGAGTTTGGAACTTATTTGGAATTAAAATAAGAAAAA
>DYPB01000231.1 GCA_020720185.1 Flavobacterium psychrophilum
ATAATAATAAAAGTAAATGCTATGTTTTTCATTTTTTTTAAATTTTTGCTAACGGAAAATTATTGGCGGCGGTGCGGCTTTCGTATCTAAAAAGCACAAAAGTATCAAAACGCACCGAAGCCCGTAAATAGCACAAAAGTATCAAATTACAGAGCCGCACTGAACGCTCAATAATATGTTAGGCATTTGTTTCATTTCCATTATTTTCTATCATTACCGAAGTATCAACATTTGGTATTTCCTTTTCAGCTTGTTCAAAGATATAATTTACAACATTATATGTTTTATGTAAGTCATAAATACTATACGAACCTGAATTACGTACAAAAGCATTTTTATCAAGTTTTCCAAATTCCCAAATTTGACCTGTGGAAACAATTCCGTAAATAATTGTATTAGTTGATTTGTTTAATTTTTGACAAGCAACCATTTCAGCAAGGCATTGTCCCCAACCTGCTGTGAAATTCTCCTGCTTTGCTTCCACAACAACAACAATTGGAATTGATAAAATTTCATATTGTTCATTATCAACTGGACTAATTACATAGTCTGGACGACCTTGTAAAATTTCATCAATTCTAAGGAATGGTTGTGTCCATAAATTCAATGATGAATGGTTTATCCAAACTTCGTTTAATAATGGCGCAATAAGAAATTTATCTGCAAATGCTTCACTTGGTTTAAATGTCTTTAAGGCAAATTTAACATCTCTTTCTAAATAAGATGGATATTCTATTTCCGTTATTTTTGCAGGTATAAAATCCTGTTTGCTAATGTTTAAATCTGTGAAAACTTGTTTCACTTTATTCGGACTTGTAAATTGAGTAAATGGCATAATCGTAAAATTTAAATTTTTACAAATTTACAGAAAAAGCCTTACTATTCATAATAAGGCTTTTTTATTTTTTGTTTATTTAAAACTTGAAACCGAAACCCAAAGATATGCACCTTCATAAACAGATTGACCGTCGTATGTATTTGACGAATATGGCCAGTCAACAACTTTAATTTTCATTTTAGAATAATCTTCGTTAAATTCTTCTACTATTCCTTGAATTGTTAATGTATTGAGCCAATCAGCTTTAAACGAATGAGAAACTTTTGTTCCACGAGTATATGGTGCTTTCGATTTATTTGTATTTTCATTATTTAGATAAACAACTTGCTTTTCTTCGCTTTTATCTTCTTTCAAAGATTTTTCAATTTGGTCAGGTAAACATAAATTCCATTGGTCGTTAACTGCACTTATCCAAATTAAATTGTTTTTTGTTAATTTTTCACCTTTGTAAGTTCCTCCCGGACTTGTAACAATTTTAATTTGAACCATACTTTTATCTTCATTCCATTGGTTTAGTGTACCACAAGCAACACTACCAACATTATCTACTTCGTTACATAATTTGCACCCCAACTTCCATAAATTCTTATTTCTGTTAGTAACCATTAATGCGTGTTTGTTTTCCCAAGCTAAATCAGCCGCAACATCATCGTAAACATTATACAAGTATAAACTACTATTTTCATAATCATATATATAACAACTCTGATCCTTTGGGTTTGCAAAAATACTGAACGATTCATTTTTTAAAGAAAAGTTTAAATCACGTCTGCTCATTTCTATTTTAAATTCTTTATTATTTGAATTTAATTCGATAAAATAAATTCTGTCCATACCTATATTAACATCTTTTACTAATGCAACAAGGTATTTATTATTACTTGTTAAACAATAACTAATAATTTCACAATTTCTAGAACCAAAAGTAATGCGGTTCATTTCTTTTTGCGTTTCTAAATCAATTTTCATGAAGAAATAACTCTTGTCATCTCCATAACCTTCGTAAGCTACGCTGTAAGCATATTTACCATCAGATAATAAAGCTGTATGATGTGTTTTTATAGATAAAACTTCTTGATTATTAAGAATATTCCATTTTTTAATACAAAATGGACTCGCTGAAAGTAAAATATTGGTACTTGGTATCATCACTAAATTTTCAACAGACCATTCATTCCCATTAAATGTCTTAAATACACTTCCATTAATAATATCAAACATTACAATTGATTTATCAACATCATTATAAAATAGATATTTATCATCAGTGCTAAATCTCATATTTTTATTTGAACTTGGACGTATATCTAATTTAAAGGTTTTTTTTGAATCAAAATCAACAACGCCACTTGACACTTTATATATGATTAACGGTTCTTTATAAAAGTGAGTGGGTATAGCACAATTTGGATTACATTTACCGG
>DYPB01000232.1 GCA_020720185.1 Flavobacterium psychrophilum
GGTGGTGTGAGGACTGAGAATAAGCTGATTAGCTTATTCTCTTCCTACTCGATTAGGTGTTTTAATTCTTTCTTTATCAATTTGTTATCGTATTTTCCTAAATCGGTAAATATCTTTAATATTAGCAATAAAATATTTACCATGAGAACTTGCTGACATTAAACCTTGATAAATATTTGAAGGAACATTAAAGTATTGATATATACCACTACTAAGAAATTCAACTTCAAGTGTTTGACTTGTTGGGTCATAACCAACAGATGCTAAATTTGATGAACTTACTCTTTGTCTTTGCATGATTTTATTTATTATTGAGTTTCAATTTTTCCGTTTATTTTCAGTTTTACAATTTCAATATTTTCAAGTCCTTCATTATCTACAACTTTAACGGCAATTTGATACAAACCTGCTTTAAATTTGTGGGTTTGTTTACCGATTTTATCAAGGATAATTTCAGATGAAAATTTATTATCTTTATAATCAAAATCCCAACTGTAAAATTCAATTCCTGTTTCAGATTGACCGATTGCAATAAATTCAATTTCTCTTATACCTTTTTTGTCAATTCCTAAATCGTTGAATTGTAAATTTAGACTTGGTTTTTTAGCAATAGGAACTATACTTTCAACTGTAATTAATTTAATTATAACGTTTTCTGTGTTTTGAAGTCTTGCTACTTCTTGAACAGTGCCTTTACTGAATGAAAATGCAATTATGTATACTATTGGTTTTTGAGTTTGTTTGTTTTTTTCGTAAAGTATTTTATCATAACGCATTACTGCGGAATGAAAATTATCTACAACATTACGTCCAATATTATCGCTCCGTTTCACTTGAATTGGCGTATTATCATTTGTTCTACCGTCAATTCCGAAATCGCCCTTTTGCTTAATATTTGCAACTCCACCAAATTGAGTAACAATCCATGTTTCAAATTCAAAAGCGTCTTTGTAGCGTAATGTATCAAAATCGTATTTATGAAGTTGCACCACAAAAGGTTTTGAAAATAAATCTTGTGCTCGTTGCAATCTCAATTCTGTAACTTTTATTGCCTGAACAGATTGGTCTATTCCAATCCATTGACGATTTAATTTTTCTGCTACAAATACTGATGTTCCACCGCCAACAAATGGGTCTAAAATCAAGTCGTTTTCTTTACTTGCACATGACAATATTCTGTCTATTAGTAATTCAGGTTTTTGTGTCGGATACCCAATTATTTCAGATTGAACTTGTCCAACAGGTTGTATATCTGTCCAGATGTTATCAACTTCTGAACCTGCATAATCATCTAAAAAATTTTTCCGTCTTGGTTTTCCGTTTTTTGTGAAATAGATTTTATTTAAACTATCAAGTTCATCTAATTTCTCTCGGTTCATCATCCAACCATATTGCGGTGTATAGCCTTTAAATTCGTAAACCAAATTTTTGCGTTCCATTAGTTTGGGTAATTCAATAGGTTCAGATTTATAGTGTCTGCCGTTTTCATCAATATTATTGTAAAGTTTTAGCAATTCGGCATTATCAACACTTTTTACTTTCGGTGTTTCAAAATGAAATTTTCCCGATTTTGAGTAAAAAAAGATGCTGTCCGTATTTATTGCAAATCTTGACATTTTATATTGTGAACCTTTTTTAGTGAAATTACGTTTCCAAACTATTTCATTTCTGAAATTTTGCTCGCCAAAAATTTTGTCCAAAATCATTATTTTTATGTAATGGCTTGCGTGATAATCACAATGCAGAAAAATAGTTCCTGTTTGCTTTAAAACTCTGTGCATTTCCATTACTCGTTCTTTTAACCATGTAATATAATGGTCAATACCGCCTGACCAACGGTCTTGAAAACTTCTAATTTCTCCTTCATCGCCCCAAATCACTTCATAGTTTTTGTTACTAAAAAATGGTGGGTCAAGATAGATTAAATCAATTGTTTCGTTTTCAATTTGTTTTAGAATTTCTAAATTGTCGCCTAAAATTAATTTGTTCATGCCTAACATTTTCCGTTTTAGTAGGCATTATCAGGCTGTCGTTTATCAGTCTAATAAGTATCCACTCAAAAAAGTATGGTATAAATACTAAATAAACAAATAATTACGTTTATAAATTGATTATTAACAAAAAATAGTTAAATGATTGAAAGTTTGCAAAATATAAACCTTGATTTAATTACCGACCCTAAAAGTAAGGCTTTAATAATCATTTTACTTAATGTAATAGAAAATATGCAAACAACTATTACAGAACAAACCGCACAAA
>DYPB01000233.1 GCA_020720185.1 Flavobacterium psychrophilum
CTTAATACTCTAATCTTAATACTCTAATCTTAATACTCTAATCTTAATACTCTAATCTTAATACTCTTTTACTTCGTTAAAAATTGCAAATACTGTTTGGTGAAGTTATATTCAAAAACTGATTGCAAATGCTCCAATTCTTTTTGAATCATTTGGGTTTCTGATTGCAACAAATCGGTAGTTTTTTCTAATCCTTGCGTAAAACGATTTTGACGAATTCTATATACTTCTTGAGATTGCTCGTATGCTAATTTTGAAAGGTTTACCTTGTTTTGAGCGTCAAATAACTGTCTGTTTGTTTTATTTAATTCTAATTGACTTTGTTTTTTATATTGCTCGGTTTCAATTGTTGCTTTTTGGAAATCGGCTTTGGCTTTTTCGTATTTTCCGATAGATTTGTATCCGTCGAAAACATTCCATGATAATTGAGCACCAACTAAATATCCTTTAGCAGAAGTTCCAAAAATGTTTTTATCGTGCATTTCATAACTTCCAAAAGCATTTAATCGTGGTAAAAAAGCCATTTTGCTTAAAGTAAGCATTTTAGCGTAAGCATTGGTTGATTTATTCATGGCTTGAATATCTTTTCTATTGTCGGAAAGTGAGGTGTTAATTTTTTCGATAGAAATTGTATTCTCTAATTCTTCTGTTGGTTTATAAATTTTTCCATTATTATCTTCATTCAATAAAAAAGCTAAATAATCCGATGCGTTTTGCACATTACTTTTGGCATATTGCAACTGATTGGCAATTTCGTTTACACGAACTTGAACATTCAACAAATCGGTTTTTTGCAACATTCCTTGTTTGAAATAGTTATCTACTAATTTCAAATTGGCTTTTCCTGTTGTGTTGGCTTTTTCTAAAACTTTTACCGCTTTATAAGCCAATTGCAATTGCATATAAGCTTTAGAAACTTCTAAAGCTACACCTTCTTTTGTGCGTTCGGTTTGCAATTGATACGCTTCCATTTTGGTTTTGGCAGCTTGTCGTCCATAAATTCCATCAATATTAATAAGCGGTTGTTGAATTTCGATTTTGGTTGCAAAGTTTTGTGTTTTTGCTGGGTCATTTAACAATGCAGGGTTAAAATCTGCCATTGTCAAAATTTCTTGATTCAATTTTGAACCAAAAGCCATCAGCGGATTTGTAGTCGAAATCCCAGTATGCGACACATTAATGTTGGGTAAAAATAATGAGGCAGATTGATTGTAATCTGCCTTTGCCGATTGAAAGGTTTTTTCGGCAATTTTGATTTGTAAGTTTTTTTCGGCAACTTTTTGCAACAAATCTTTTCTAGAAATGGGCAATGTGTCTTGACCAAATCCAAAAAATGAACTTAAAAATGTTCCTGTAAAAATGATGTAACTTATTTTCTTCATAATTGTTTTTTATAAATTATGAAGCAAAAGTAGTATGGCGATAAAAAGATTAAAGTAACAAGTGTTACAAAAACTTAAATTATTTTGAAAGCAAGAAAATTGAAGATCTGTTTAATTGTATTTTTCCTTTGTTTTCAAGTGCTTTTAGCAATCTTGAAATTACAACTCTGGAAGTATTAAGGTCAAAGGCTATTTCTTGATGTGTATTTGTAATTTCGTTTGAGTTATTTATTTTAAACTTTTCGAGTAAATATTTCAACAATCTCTCATCCATATTCATAAATGCCAGTGTATCAATTGCTTCATACATTTCAATTATACGATTATTGTAACTATTAAGTACAAAATCCCTCCAACTTTTATATTTTCCTAACCATTCTTCCATTTTATTTATTGGTAAAAGTATCATTTGTCCGTTAGTTTCGGCTATGGCTTTTATCTGACTTTTTGATTCTTCCATACAACAAGTCATTGATAATGCACAGGTATCCCCTTTTTCGATATAATATAATAGCATTTCGCCTTCGTCTATATCTTCTCTTAATATTTTGATAGCTCCAGAAAGGATTAAAGGCATTTTTTTTATATAATTCTCAAAATCAATTAAGACATCGTCTTTTTTAAATTTTTCAAGTATTGAAACCTGAACAATTTCGTTAATTAATTCTTCTTCAAAAATATAACCGTAATTTTTTTGTAATAAATCTTTCATCCGTCTATAGTTTTTTAAAGTAGTTTTTGTTTTTTAATAGAGTATTTGTCGAATATTAATTCTAATTTAAAGCTTGTTTTTTTTTGTTTTTTACAAGTTATCTGCTAACTTTCTAACCGTCCTTTGTTCAATTCT
>DYPB01000234.1 GCA_020720185.1 Flavobacterium psychrophilum
TTTATTGCATTTTGAGTTTTCATAACGAAGTCTAATGCGTAATTTGGGTTAAACCGCCTTAACCACAAAATAATTTTTTTTGCCACTTTGCAGTAATATAAATTTATGGTTTATTAGATTTTCAATAGATAATTCAAAATTTTCAGTAACTTTTGTTTTATTTACAGCTATTGAATTGGCGGTTAAAGCTCGTCTTGCTTCCCCGTTTGATTTAAAAAATCCTGTTTTTGTATTCAAAACATCAACAATATTAATCCCGATTTCTATTTCCGATTTTGATATTTCTGCCTGTGGTACGCCTTCAAAAACTTCAAGAAAAGTAGTTTCATCAAGTTGTTTTAAATCATCTATATTATTGCTAAATAATGCATTAGATGCTTGTTGTGCTTTTTCTAAATCTATTTTAGAATGTACAAAAACCGTTACCTCATCGGCGAGTTTTTTTTGTAAAATTCTCAAATGTGGTGTCTCATGGTGTTGTGCAATAAGGTCATTTATAGTCTTTTCGTTAAGAAATGTGAAAATTTTAAGATATTTTTCTGCATCGGTATCCGAAGTATTTAGCCAAAATTGATAAAACTTATACGGAGTTGTTTTATCGGCTGTTAGCCAAACATTTCCGCCTTCAGTCTTACCGAATTTACTGCCATCGGCTTTTGTAATTAATGGGCAAGTCATGGCATAAGCTTTGTTATTTGCTTCATCAATATTCATTCTTCTTACTAATTCTGTACCCGTAGTAATATTTCCCCATTGGTCTGAACCTCCCATTTGAAGCATACAATTATGGGTTTTGTGTAGGTGATAAAAATCGTAACCTTGAATTAATTGATAAGTAAATTCGGTAAAACTCATACCGTCTCCATCTGCTCCTAATCGTTTTTTTACAGAATCTTTTGCCATCATATAGTTTACAGTGATTCTTTTACCAACATCTCTGGCAAAATTAATGAAAGACAAATCTTTCATCCAATCGTAGTTATTGACTAATATTGGGGCATTTTTTTCGGTAGAATTGAAATCTAAAAACCGAGACAGGATTCTTTTTATTCCTGCAACATTGTGGTTGAGTGTAGCTTCATCAAGTAAATTTCTTTCTGCCGATTTACCCGATGGATCGCCAATCATTCCTGTTGCACCGCCTACTAATGCAATTGGTTTGTGTCCAAAGTTTTTTAAATGTACTAATAAAATAATGGGTACTAAACTACCAATGTGTAATGAATCCGAGGTTGGGTCGAAACCAATATAGGTTGTGGTCATTTCTTTACAAAGTTGTTCTTCGGTTCCTGGCATTATATCGTGTACTAATCCACGCCATTGTAATTCAGCAATAATATTTTCCATTATTCTTATATTTTTTTGCAAATATATGATATTTTGAAGAATATCTTTTTTTGTAAAATTATCAAAATCGTTATACCATCTTCTATTTCTTTTTTACTTTTGCAGTTAATAAAAAACACTTATTAAGAATGAAAATAAACATTAATTCTTGCAGTTACTGGAATTTAAGTCAACATATCTATAAAAATTATCGAGTAATGAATCCCTAAACTTCTTTTTTATCTATTTAAAAGATATGACAAAATTGGAATAACCAAATATTTGATTTTAAATTTTTTACAATTACTTTCGACTGATAATTTATTCAAAAATTGTTGTAGCATCATAAAAAAACACAACTACTTGTTTATTAAAAATTAAAAAAAAACATATACGAAATAAATATTAAAATAAATATATTTGCAATAACAAAAATGAACAACAGCACACAAATTGTGGAAATGTTGTAGGTAATTTTACCAAACCACAAAAAAATGTAAATAAACTAAATGGGAACAGAGATATTAAACGATTTAAAAGCCGAGAATAATAACGCTTTCGGACAACTTTATAAAGAATATTTCGGAATGGTAAAACGATTTGTAACCAATAATAACGGTAGAACTGACGATGCTGAAGATATTTTTCAAGATACTATGATGGTGCTTTTAGAAAAACTGCGTCAAGATGATTTTCAACTTACTGCATCAATCAAAACTTATATTATGGCTATTGCCAAAAATCTTTGGTTAAAAAGATTAAGAACATCAAACAAAGAAATTGAGTTTACTGATAGTTTTGACAATAAGTTTTTTGAAGAAATAAACACAGCTATTGAACAAGAAAAAACTTATTTTGATAAACTCCAAAATTTACTTCATCGAGTTACAGA
>DYPB01000235.1 GCA_020720185.1 Flavobacterium psychrophilum
CGTTGTAGGCAATTTTAAAAAACCGAAAAGCAACAGAATTAACTAATAAAATATTTATATTTGCAATAAAAAGAATATATGCAAAATTCAATAGATTTATTTTCAGGTTGTGGTGGAATGACACTTGGCTTTGGATGGGCAGGTTTTAATTCAGTACTTGCATCTGATATAGATGAAAATTGTGAAAAAACTTTTGCAACAAATTTTCCTGAAATTCCATTTCTTTGTGGAGATTTATCAGAATTCACAAAAGATGAATTTGATAAAATTATTTCAGAAAAAGAAATTGATGTAATTATTGGCGGTCCGCCTTGTCAAGGATTTAGTTTAGCTAATAAGAAAAGAAATAAAGTATCAGAAGACCCAAGAAATAAACTTTTTTACGAATTTGTTAAAACTATAAATTGGTACAATCCTAAATCATTTGTAATGGAAAATGTGAAAGGATTATTATCTATGGAATCAGGGCAAGTAATTAAACAAATCCAAAATGAATTTGAAAATGCGGGCAAATTTGGATATGAAGTAAGAACTAAAGTTCTAAAAGCTTCTGATTATGGTGTTCCTCAATCTAGAGAAAGGGTAATTATTATTGGCATAAGAAAAGATTTAGAATTAGTTCCTGAATTTCCATCAAAAAAATACGAAAAGGAAATAACAGTTGGAGAAGCAATCAGTGATTTACCAAAAATAAATGCAGGAGAAGGTGAAGAAAAATTAAATTATGCAAGTAAGCCAATGAATGACTATCAACAATTTATGCGTAAAAACTCTAAAAAGGTTTTTAATCATATTGCAATGCGTCACACTCAAAGGTTGATTGACAGATTTAGAGCAATTCAACCAGGCAAAAATCTACTTGATGTATGGGAAACTCACGGAGCAGTACAAAGAGGAAATCCAAATGAAAAATCAAATGTGAAATTTAGTCAAAATAACTTGAGATTGATTGCAAATAAACCAGCTCCAACAATTGCAGCATCTTTTCAAAGTAATTTTATACATCCATTTTTAGATAGAAATTTTACTGCAAGAGAAGGGGCAAGATTACAATCTTTTCCAGATGATTTTATTTTTGAAGGAATGAGAACTAAAATGAGTTGGGAAAAAGGTTTAAGTCAATATCAACAAATCGGAAATGCAGTTCCGCCATTAATGGCATTTGAAATTGCTACAACTCTTAAAAAAGTACTTGAAAATGGTAATTATGACGAACCAATGGAAGAAAATCAATTTTTAATTTTTAATGAACCTGAAATAATATATAATGAATAATCAAGAACTAATTGCATTTTTAAATACTTTAGATTTAAGTGTTTACAAACACGCTTCAAATATTATTGCAAAATTTGGAAATTGGGCAACTTTAAGTCAAACTCAAAAAAATGCACTTCCAATAATTGCGAATGAATACTTTAATTTTATAAGTGCAAACAATCAGATTATTGGTTATTCTGAACAAAACATCACAGATAGAACAATATTACTTAACAACTATTACAACTTCATTAATGTAAATCAATACGATAATATTTTTACATCTCAAGGTAAATTTAGACCCACAATTTTAGAAGAATTTATGTATATTCTTTTCAAAGATTTAATAAACGAAGTGAAAGTAAATCTTGAAGATGCAAATAATAATTTAAGAGTTGGAAGCTCTAGAGCATATACAAATTTATTTTTTTCAGGATCAAATTTTCAAGAATTTGTGAATTCTCCACAAATAGGAATAAATGATAAAGACCAAGATTTTGCAATTTATAGACCAATAAGCATTACAATTGGTGATTCAAATTCTATAAATACTAACTTACCTATTGTTGCAATTGAAAACAAAACATATATTGATAAAACAATGTTAGAGGGTTCAATTGCTACAGCAGAAAAAGTTAAATCGGGGAATCCATATTCTTTATTTTTCATAGTAACTGAAAATTATGATGTTGATTTAAAAGTAGACCCAATT
Organism: Flavobacterium psychrophilum; assembly: GCA_020720185.1. GTDB lineage: Bacteria > Bacteroidota > Bacteroidia > Flavobacteriales > Flavobacteriaceae > Flavobacterium > Flavobacterium psychrophilum_O. The sequence continues at coordinate 1,970 of DYPB01000235.1, forward strand.
TATTCTAAAATTAACCAAATTTATGTGTTGAGAAAATCTAAAAGAGCTAAAAATCAACCAATTCAACCAATCTATTCAGAAGTTCTAGTAGATTTGGTTTCCGAAGTTAGAATTCATTTAACTAGAAATTGGAGCGATGTTTCTGCTAAATTAACTAATTCAGGTAAAATATTATAAAAAAACTGCCTACAACAGCGGTTTGCAAAAATTGGGGTTTTGGTCTTGACTTTACACATTGT
>DYPB01000236.1 GCA_020720185.1 Flavobacterium psychrophilum
CAAAATGGATAGGTTATTTCTTTACAGTTCCTAAAACTGAATTTTCAAAAAAACATTGGGTGTAAAGCCCAATCCCATATAGTTTTGGGTAGTATGAGAGGTGTTGTAAGCAGCATTGATATCGGAATAATTTCGTTGATATTCACGGCTCAATTCGTTTTGTTGATTATAAGCGTTAAATATTGAAAATCCGACACTTGCATTCCATTTTTCCGGTTTTTTCAACCGATAAATTCCTGAAATATCTAAGCGGTGATAGTATGGGAGTCGTTTTGAATTAAAAGCAACAATTTGATTTTCTTCATTAATGGAGCTGTAAGGCTTACCGGTGTGCCAATTCCAACCCAATGACAGTGAAAATTGATTCCATTTTTTTGTAAAATTGATTCCCAACGAATGTTTGATTTCACTGTTTATCGGAAAATATTTACCATTATTTATTTCTTCAAATTTGTGTTGAGCCTCTAAAAATGAATAGGTTAACGAACTTTTCCAAGAAGATGTTTCTTTTTGCAATAACATATCTAATCCGGTTGTAATACCGGTTCCTGTCTTGATTCCCACATCAAAATTATTTGAAACGCCATATAAAAGTGTTGAAATTCCCGTTAAGGGTTTATAATATAAATCGCAGTCAATCAAATAGTTATTTTTTTTAAATGTCAAACCTCCGGTAATTTGATGTGCTTTTATTACCGGAAAATCTTCATCGTTTGCTATAACCCAAACGTAGTTTTCCAAACTCAAATCAGAAGCCACACTTTCTTGAATTTGGCTTAGCAATTGGCTTTTTTTCTCATAAGTAAATTGAAATGACCAAAAGTTGGAAAAATTATTTTGAACAATTAATCTTGGTTCAATTATTTGATAATCAATATTATACGAAAAAGAATATCGTAATCCGCCTTGAAAAAACCAATCTTTCCAAAAGGTTTTCAACATAAAATAGTTGACGGAAGTCAAATTATATGTGTGTTTGTTGTCTAACACCAATGTATAATCCGGATTTTCGGTCGTAAAAGCGTGTGAAAAATCGTTTCCTATTAAATGAAACCCAAAATCGAGTGTTGTTTTTTTGTTAACTAAATGTTTAAAATTTAATTCAATACCGGAATCTTTTCCACGATTTAATTTTTTAAAAGCATTATAATCAGGATTTAAATATTTGACATTTTTATATGAAAAATCATACATAGCATAATAAATCAGAAAATTTTGCTGCCATTTTTCCGACCATTTTTCATTCCATTGAAAACTTAAACCGGAATTATTAACTTTCATATTATCACTTTTAGTGTTTTGTTCCAAATATGGAGAAGTGAAATCTAAATTGTTGTTTATCAGGATACTACTAAAATTTAAGGTTGTTTTTTCACGGGGTTTAAAATTTATTTTTCCGGTAAAATCATTGAATTGAAACAAATTTTCATCATTAAAATTTATAAAATCTGTGTTTTGAAAAACTTTATTTGCCATTTTGTTAAAAGTAGGCGATAGCCACCATTCTGTGTAGGATTTTCTTCCGGCTAGTTCTATGCCAAACCGATTTTTGATTATTGGAGTACGAACCAAAAAATCAAAATTTAAACCATTGACCCCCAATTTTACTGTAGTTTCTGATGAAATTTCATTGGAAGTTTTCATATCTATAACGCTAGAAATACGCTCTCCCATGCGTGGAGGTGTTCCCTTAAAATAATAATTTACTTGATGGATTGCTGAGGGATTAAACCCGGAAATCATACCAAATAAATGACCTGGATGCAACAATTTTATTCCATCCCAAAGTAATAGATTCTGATCAATATTGCCACCCCGTATATGTAAACCCGAAGCGGTCTCGTTAGGACTGATAACGCCGGGCAATTGTTGTAAAGTAAGTAATATATCAGCATCGGGAACGCCCGGAAGCATCTCCATATTTTCAGGAATAACGATGGTTTTATCGGTGTTTTTTGTGATACCTTTTGTTAAATACCCTTTAACAATTACTTCAGACAAACATTCAATTTTGTCTAAACAATCCTCATTATTATTTTGTGTAATAATATAAAAACGACCATCTATATTTCTGATTACAAGGTTGTTTTGAAATTCTATCTCATCATTTATTTGAGATAAACTATATTTTTTTTGAGGAAGATTTAATTTTTTTTGGGAAACAATGCTGTCTAAATAATTGTATTTTATATCAA
>DYPB01000237.1 GCA_020720185.1 Flavobacterium psychrophilum
ATTATTGTTTTAGGTACGCGAGGTATTCCCGACATATTAGGAGGTGTAGAAACGCATTGTCAAGAATTATTTCCAAGAATTTCGGATTTAGGAAACCACGATATTACGGTTATTACTCGTAGTCCGTATGTGGTTGATAAAACACAAACCCATTTTAAAAACATCAAACTAAAACATCTTTTTGCACCCAAAACAAAATCTTTTGAAGCCATTGTACACACTTTTCTTGGGGTGCTTTATGCGGGCATTAAAAGACCTGATGTATTGCATATTCACGCTATTGGACCTATGATATTAACGCCTTTTGCAAGGTTGTTGGGACTAAAAGTGGTAGTAACGCATCATGGACCTGACTATGACAGACAAAAATGGGGAAAAATCGCCAAAACCATTTTGAAATTGGGAGAATATTTGGGAGTGAAATATGCTAACCAAGTAATCGTAATTTCGGAAGTAATTCAAAGAAGTTTGGTAACAAAATTTAATCGAACCGATACGCATTTGGTGTACAATGGGGTAAATTTGCCAAAAGTAGCAACGCAAACGGACTATCTTGAAAATTTGAATTTACAACCCCAAAAATACATCATAGCCGTAGGGCGTTTTGTAGAAGAAAAAGGCATGCACGATTTGATAGAGGCATTTAAAGGATTGAAAACCGATATAAAATTAGTCTTGGTAGGCGATGCAGATCACGAGACCACCTATAGTGAAAATCTTAAAACAAAAGCCAAAGAAAATCATGTGGTGCTTACAGGTTTTATAAAAGGAAAAAAACTGAACCAAATTTTCAGTCATGCCTTGTTGTTTGTCATGCCGTCCTATCACGAAGGATTACCTATTGCCTTGTTGGAAGCCATGAGTTACAATTTGAATGTTTTGGTGAGTGATATTCCTGCCAATTTGGAGGTTCAACTTGAAGAGGAGTGTTATTTTAAAACCCGTGATATTGAAGATTTGAAATTAAAAATGGATCGTAAATTAAAATCTGATTTAACTTATGATTTTCAAAAAGTTATATTGGAGAAATACAACTGGGATGTGATTGCCGAAAAAACATTAGGAATTTATAAACTTTGAGTTTCCGTTTTGTTAGAATGTAAAATCAAACTCATCACAAAAACATAAAAAATTATTCCCCACTGACGCAATAATAAAGTTTCGGTAAACATAAAACTTGCAAGCAATAAAAACAAGATGAGATTTAATTCATTTTTTTGTTTCAATAAATAGAAGAAAATAATACCGATTCCTGCAATAAAAAAAAGGCCTAAAATACCGGTTTGCAATATATTTTCAATATATAAATTATGACATTCATAACCGTATAATCCTCTGAAATTGTATTTATATTTTTGGTATTCACCTAAAAACCAAAAAGTGTCAATTTTTTTATAGTAATAATCGCCAATTCCAATGCCCGATAAGGATTCATTGTTTTTGGTTAATTGTACTGCATTATTCCATAACAATAATCGTGGCGATTTTTCAAAAGTAAATTCATTGGTGAATTTTTGCAATACAGAAGTTTGCATTACAAAAAATAGAATTCCCAACACAAAAGTTCCACCTAATACCCATCTATATTTTGAATTCAATTTTTTGAAAATTAAATAAACGCCTATCACTCCTAATAATAAGATTGCCAATCTCGAAGTTGATAATACAATGCCTGAAATTAAAACTGATGCAATGACAAACAACATGTATTTGGAATATTTTTTAAAATCATCTAAGTAAAAAAGAAAAACTAACGACAATAATGACATCATCCCAAGATAAGGATGTTGGATGATGGTGCTTTGTTGAACCTCGTTGTGATGAAAATGATAAAAAGTGTTTGGATATGAATTTAAAAAATTGAACCAACTATGAATGATTCCATATAATGTGAAAAAGATAATGGTTTTAAAGCCCAATTGTTTTAACTTTTGATCCGGATTAATGGTAAAATACAAAAAAGGATAAATTAAAATGGGATGTCTTTGAATTACAAAATCAAAACCTCTTGACATATTAGTGGAATGTAAAGTAGAAATCAGTGTTAAAACCCAGGGAATAATAATAATTAAATACCATTTATAATTTCTTTTAAAATTGCTTAAATCCACTTTTTTAACTATCAATCCCCATAAAAACAGCAGAATGCTAATAGCCAACACAATGTTTGAAAAAGCAAAGGGTAAAAACAT
>DYPB01000238.1 GCA_020720185.1 Flavobacterium psychrophilum
CGCTTGGCGATGTGGCGGATTAAGGAAGCCTAAACTTTCGGTTAATGACTAATTTTCCAAGTACAAAACCAACTTCACATTAAGCCTAAACCCGCCATATTGCCAAACGGCTGTTACCAGCTGTGTTTTATACGTTTTCTGTTATGAATTTAGTTATTTTATCTTTTCTGTTTTGAATTAATTCTTTAGTCCAAATTTTGTTTTCTTTCGCCATTTCTTGAATTTCTCTTTGCTGTGCTAATTTTTTATAAGAATTATATTTGTCGAGAAAAGGTTTGTTTCCAACAGAACAATTATGTGATTTTGAAAGCAATAAATAATTTCCTAAACAATTTATATATTGATTTACAAATACTTCGTCATAATTGTCGTATCCAGTTTCAGGATTTTCTGTTTGCGGTGCAATATGTTCTAATTCTGGGTTTTCTATGTTGTCAAATCTCGTTAATGAATAACCATTTTTTCCATTACTTTCAATATGGTTTTCATATTTCCATAATAAAAATTTGGCGATTGAATGATTCATTCCGCCTTGGATTGATTTTTCTAACTCTGAATTATTCCAATATGCCCACCACCAATCTTTTGTGTTTTTCATAAATTCAACTCTATTTAGTATCGGTTGAATTGATTTATTTTCAACTGTAAATTCAACATAAACATTATTTATTCTGGAAGTTAAATCTGCTCTCGTTCCTATAAGTCGGTCACGGATAACTAATGATTCCAGCGATTTACAAAGTTTGCTTTTTTCTGAAAGGTCTAACCCAAATTTGTATGATTTGATTATAAACGGAATTGAAATAGCAATTCCTCCAAGATTAATTAAAGAATGAATTTCAATACTTTGCTGCTCGTCTTTTCCGAAGAATATGGTTAAGTATTCAAAACTTTGAGCTAATGAATGAGTAAAATCTTTGATAAATGGAATTGGATTTTTACCTGATAATTGTTCATTCACTTTGTCAGTTGCATTTCTTTCCCAAAGAGAATTAAAATGAACTCTTAAAGTATAAAGTAAAACATCGTCTTCGCTTATTTTGTATTCTATGGAAGAAATTGATTTGTATATTTTTTCAAATCTGTTTTTGATTTCAACTATTAATTCATCTTTTTGTTCTCCTCCATAAAGATGAACATTGAACATAAATTGAGCTTTTATAATTTCAAGATTTGATGGTTTTTTACCACGATTATTTTGAAATATAAACATTTGTATCGCTTCCGATTCGTTTTTAACTGGATGAGTTGTGCAAGATGCTTCGCATATTGCATTAAGCATATTTGTTAAATATTCATCGTTCTTTTCAGACAATAAATTTGTAAAATAATCAAAAGCGTAAACGATTCTTTTTGAAGATTCTGTATCAAGTCCTGATTTGTCTTTTTTAGTTTGGTCAATTACATAATCCCTAAAAAGCTGATTGTCATAATCAACAGTTGAAAAAGTGTAAGTAGAATCATCTTTTATGATTCTGTATAATTTCTTTTCGTCATCGGTTAATTCACGAATTAATCTTAATTTTGTGAATAGTGCAGACAAAAATATTACTATTGTTGTTAGTCGTTGCTGTCCGTCAATTATCCCATAAGTGTCATTTGGTTTTTCTTCAAATAGGAAATGCCCAAAATAATAGTTTACCGTTGTCGAACTTTTTAAATAATCTTCTAAATCATTTATAAACGTGTCTGTTTGGGTTTTAAAAGTATGTTTTTTTGAAGGAGTTTCCCAAGAATAAGCTCTTTGATAAGTTGGAACAAATATTTTATTCCCTTGTAACATTTTTTTAATTGATGATGATGCTTCCATTTATTTTGATTGTCAGATTTATGATGAATATAAAAAGTAAAGGTGGCGAAGCCACCTTTACTTTTTGATGTTTTTACATTGCAGGTACGTGATGTTTTCCATTTGGATTTTTGCTACACGATGAACTTGTTAAACTTGAAATACTTGAGCGGTCAGTTCCGCAATATTTACAAGTGTACTTTGATTTTTCACTTCCTTCGTAAAGTGCGTGATATTTTCCATTTGGGTTTTTACTACAAGATGAACTTGTTAAACTTGAAACACTTGAGCGGTCAGTTCCGCAACATTGACAATAAAATTTAGCCATTTTAATAATTGTTTTGTTTTCCGCTTACTCTTTTCGGTTTTCTGCTTCCCCGTTTTCTGCAAAGTTAAAATGT
>DYPB01000239.1 GCA_020720185.1 Flavobacterium psychrophilum
CGTTAGGCGTAATGCCAGAGCGACCGACAACTGACAAAAAATTTGTAACTTTACGACTTAATTTAATTTACAAAAAAATTGAAGACTAAATTTACATTTATTGACTTATTTGCAGGCATTGGAGGTTTCCATATGGCTATGCACCGACTTGGAGGAGAATGCGTATTTGCTTCTGAAATAGACGATTTTGCAAGACAAACTTACGAAGCAAACTATCAAAAAATAAGCCCTAAATTGTTTGAAAACAATCTTTTTAATAAAGACATTAGAACAATTACACCAAAAAACTTACCTGACTTTGACATTCTTTGTGCAGGTTTTCCTTGCCAACCTTTTAGTCAAGCAGGTTTTAAAAGAGGATTTGCAGACAATCACAATTCAGAAAGAGGAAACTTATTTTTCAATATCGTTGAAATAATAGAAGCCAAACAACCCAAGGCGTTTTTTTTAGAAAACGTAAGAGGTTTGGTTACTCACGATGAAGGAAAAACATTTAAAGTAATCCGAAATATTTTGGAAGAAGAATTAGGTTATTCTTTTTATTTCAAAATTGTTCAAGCCTCTGAATATGGACTTCCTCAATTAAGACCAAGAGCCTTTATGGTTGGATTTAGAGATGAAGACTTTATGAAAAGTTTTGCTTTCCCACCACCAATTCCACTAAAATTTAATATGAGTGATGTTTGGGGTGGAAAATGTACAAGAGAAATTGGTTTTACAATTAGAATTGGTGGCAGAGGTTCAAATATTGATGATAGAAGAAATTGGGATAATTACGAAGTTGATGGTGAATTAAGACGTTTGTCTTACATTGAAGCAAAGAAAATGCAAGGTTTCCCAGACGATTTTATTTTTCCAGTTACACCAACACAAGCCATAAAACAATTAGGGAACAGTGTTGCAGTTGATGCAATTGAAGCAGTTGCAAAAAATATTTTAGAACATTTAAAAAATTTAACACCCAAAAATACAGATTTGAAAGCAACAAAAAACAAAGGAGAATGGACAGAACTATTAGTATTTATTAAATTATTATTAGACAAAAAATTATCTTTATCTGATGAAAAATTGAATGAAAATTCAAATTCATTGAAAATAAATAAAGTAACAACTCACAATTTAGATATTGAATTTTTACTTTCAAATCTTTCAACAATAACTATAAAAAACAAAGAAGACAAAAGCGAAAGAAATGTAAACATTTCTGAAATCATAAATACTGATATTATTAACCTGTTGGTTTCTAAAATCAAAGACAGTTCACAAACTTTTGAAATTCCTGAATTCAATATTATTCAAGACACATTAGGTTTCAATGTTATCAAAGGAGGAAATAGCAATCAAAAAGCTGACATTTTATTGGATATTGAAAACGCACAAATCCAAAAAGAGAATGAAGGATTTGGAATAAAATCATATTTAGGAAGCAAACCAACATTATTAAATGCTTCGGGAAATACGAATTTTGTTTTTAAAATAAACGGACTGAATAAAATATATATTGACGAAATCAATGCCATAGACACAGCGACAAAACTAAAAGACAGATTAAATAAAATTGAAGAATTAGGAGGAAGTTTTGAATATATTGGAGCAGAACGAGATACAATGGATTTCAATTTACAAATGGTAGATAGCGAAATGCCTAAATTAATAGGACAAATTTTACTTTGCTTTTACAAAGAACGAACTTCTTCATTAGTAGATATTTGTAACAAAATATTGGGCGACACAGCAGACAATGACAAAAGAACATTACTAATAACCAAAGTCAAAAAATTATTAGTTGATATACTTTTAGGTTTCTTTGCAGGCACTAAATGGAATGGTTCGTATGAAGCAAACGGAACTATTGTAATGAAAAACAATGGAGACTGTGTAGGTTTTCATATCATAGAATTGGACAACTTGAAAAACTATTTATTTGAAAACATTAAATTAGACACACCTTCAACGACAAGACACCGTTTTGGAAAACTATATTTAGAAAAAGATGGAGAATTATACTTTAAATTAAATTTGCAGTTAAGATTTTAAACAAAACCCGAAAAGGCACATACGCCTAACAGGGGTTTTGCAAAAGCTGGGATTCAGTGCTAAATTGAACATTTGGAATTCTAATGAACATTGTGCTAAATTTGAACATTCGTACTTCTAATCCCAGCCTTCGCA
>DYPB01000062.1:0-11037 GCA_020720185.1 Flavobacterium psychrophilum
CAACTTCATTTAATTATCCTACACCAGAAAGAAAAATGAACCGACTGGTTATAACCGCAAACCACACCTTGGCTGATTTAGACCAACTAATAAGTGTTCTTAATTTATACTTATAAAAAATAAAAAAAAACGAATTCAAACAGATGAATTTGGGCTTTTTATTGTTTATAATTTTTACATTACAACGAGTTATTATATCCTTACGATGAATTATATAGGATTATATTTAGGTAGGTTCTATAAAATAGCTATCAGTAAAAAAATAAATTTACAAAAAAACTAATTTATAGAACCCATCTTTAATTAATTCATAAAATCCATATCTTTTAATTTCTCATCTTCAATAGCATTATTGTGCAATTTAACAGGGTTTTTAGATTTTTTCATTCTCAAATTTAAAAACTCTACAAACAACGAAAAGAATATTGAGAAGTATAAATATCCTTTTGGAATAGTGCCAACCTCCGTATCATTTCCAAATCTAAAATGTGCTAAATGAGAACCCTCAGCAACAAGCATTACTCCTATTAATATCAAAAATGATAAGCCAAGTATTTGAATAGTAGGGTGTTGATTAACAAATTTACTAACAGGTCCTGCAAAAATCATCATAATTGTAATGGAGATAATAATTGATAGAATCATTATTGCCAAAGCAGGATTGTATCCAAAACCGCCTTCGCTAATGGGTTGGTTTACATTTATTAAACCTACAGCCGTTAAAATACTATCAAACGAAAAAACTAAATTTAATAAAGCAATTTGAACAATAGCAGCCGTTAGTGTATTTCCTGCTTTTGTCGATGCACTTTCCTCATCACCTTCCATTTTATGATGAATTTCTGAAACAGATTTATATAATAAAAACAGGCCACCTGCAAAAACAATAATACTTTGCCCCGTAATTCCAGCATTAAAAAATCCCAAATCAATATGGGCAATCACTTCTTGTAAACTTAAAACCCAAGTAATTCCAAATAATAAAATAATTCTAAAAGTCATTGCTAATAAAAGCCCAGTTTTACGAGCTTTTGGCTGATCTTTTTCAGGCAATTTCCCTGATATTATTGATAAAAAAACAATATTGTCAATGCCGAGAATTATCTCTAAAAAAGTTAAAGTTAATAAAGCAATCCAAGCATTTGGGTTTGATAAAATTTCCATTTTAATTAATAATAAATTTGATTTTTGTTATTGATTTTCGTTACAATTGCATTCATTTTTTGAGATTTACCAACTTCTGAAAACTCAAATGAATAAGTATTTTTTGTTGTAGATAGTATTTTTACGCTAAACGATTTTTCTTCCTGCATCGTTTTCGGATGAATTTTTCGAGTAATAAATTCACAATTATTAACCCATCTAACAGATGAAGTGTCAATTTTGCCATTAAAAAACTCTATCTGCAAATCTTTTGTTCGGGTAAAAAAAACGGTCTTTTTAACTCCTTTTATTTCAAATTCTGTTTTGAAATTGCCAGTTTTAAAATCATTACAATTACATTCTTGCTGATAACAAGAAATTATTGAAAAGAATATAAAAATAGAAAAATATTTGTTCATTATATAGATTTTGCAGGTACTTATACTTAGCCAAATATGAAGTAATCTAACTTTATATTTGCCTAACATTCTATTCAAATCTTTCGTGAAATAATTTAACTGTGTCATTTTTTTTTACTATTTTCTGCTCTACCTACAGTCTTTAAAATTTTAAATAAATAAAATCAATTTTTATTACGCCTAATTTATTGGCAAATTGAAATAGCAATCAGTATTGTTTTTATTTTTATTAACAAAAAATATCGCACAAAGGTAATTCAAAAAATCAGAAAACATACAATCCTTTTAATAAATTACACCTTGGCAGTTTCAAATGATAATTGGCTACTACTTCTCAACCTTATAATAGTAATAAACTGTCTGCAGTACAAAATGCTTTATTAATATTGGAAAAGAGATTATAAATTTTTGAATGCTAATTTAATAATAGTTTCCACCGAGGCTTCTGGATTTTCTTGCACAATTTTTTCAATTATTTTTTCAGAAGTTTTTCTAACAAATCCTAAAACTTCTAATGCCGACAGTGCTTCTTCTTTATTTTTATTAAAATTTGATACAGAAACTTCTTCTAAATTGTACAATTTTAGTACTTTATCTTTTAAATCTAATATGGCTCGTTGTGCGGTTTTATTTCCAATACCTTTAATTGATTGAATTATTCCTACATCTCCATTGGCTAATGCTTGTATGATTTGTTTTGGTTCTAATGAGGATAACATCGTTCTGGCAATACTTGCTCCAATGCCTGAAACGGAAAGTAACATTTTAAAAATTTCTCTTTCTGATTTTTCTACAAATCCAAATAATGTATGAGAATCTTCTTTAATTTGAAGATAAGTAAATAGTTTTACAAATTCAGAATTTGGTAATAAGGAATAAGTGTGCAAAGAAATATTTATATGATAACCAACTCCACCACAATCAATTATTACTTCAGTTGGTGTTTTTTCTACTAATTTTCCTTGAATATGTGCAATCATAATTTTAAGTTTTGGTTCAAAAATAAGTATTTTTATTCAAACAATCAAAAATAAAATAGGATCTTCCTTAAAAATCATTATTTATTAACAAGTAATATTTTTAAAATATTTTACAATTCTCAATTTATATTTCATAATTAAAATTTATATTTGCATTACTAAAATTTTATAAAAATGGTTTACAAGTTTAGAGTAATTCTCGATGCCGAAGAGGATATTTTTCGAGATATAGCAATACTTCAAGAGGATACTTTGGAAGATTTGCACAATGCAATTTTTAATTCTTTTGGATTTGATGGTACCGAAATAGGTTCATTTTATACCTGTGATGATACTTGGAATCAAGAAGATGAGATTTCTCTTTTTGATACAGGAGATCTACTTGGTGAGCAAAAAATAATGGCAGATTATAAACTTTCAGACATTTTGGATAAACAGAATACAAAAATTATTTATGTTTATGATTTTATAAGTATGTGGACATTTTTAGTAGAATTAGCAGCTGTTGAAGATATTAAGGCAGGAACAACTTATCCTGAGACTCTTTTTTCTCAAGGCGATATGCCAGCCGAAGCTATGGAAAAACATTTTATTGCAGACGATGAGCATGAAAATTACAATGAGTTTGACGACGATTTTGATGACGACGATTTAGAGATGTTTGAAGACGATGCTGACCATTTTGAAGATTATGGTTTTGAAGAAAATTGGAATTAAATCCAATTAAAAGTTAAAAATCAGTTGTAAAGAAAATCTAAAATAACTTAATGATAAATTTATTTAATACCCATATCGAAAACCTTTCTATTCATCGAGTAGGAAACAAAAGTCGTAACGAAGCTATTTTTTTATCCGAAACACCATTTTTATTAAACGACGAAATAGTTCCGTTAATGAAAGAATTTTTTCTGAAACCTTTCAGAGAGAAAGAAGAAAATTATTATCAATTTACTCACGAAGTAGATTTGGATTATAATGATATGTACAAAATGGTTACGACAATTTTTGATAATCCAAGTACAATTCACGAAGGATCTAAAAAAATAACCAAACATTTATTCGAACAATCTAACCATCCACATATAAAAAACGGAGAAGTTTATGTTACTTATTTAACTAATTTGAATATCGACAATAATATAGTAGATGCCATTGGTATTTTTAAAAGCGAATTACAAAGTGATTTTTTGCAATTTGAAGAAAAGCAATCACATTTAGAAATGATTCTACAACAAGGAGTTAGTTTAAATAAATTAGACAAAGGATGCCTTATTTTTAACTATAAAAAAGAGGACGGTTATAAAATATTAACGGTTGATTCTAACCGCTACGATGCACGATATTGGTTAGAACATTTCCTATCTGTCGATGCTTTTGAGGATGAAAATTTTATTACAAAAAAATATCTAAAATTTTGTCAAGGCTTTGCAAAAGATGTTGTTTTTCCTGCCGAGGATAAGAAAGAAGAAGTAATGTTTATGAATCGTTCGGTGAATTATTTTGCAAAAAACGATGAATTTGAAGAAACTAATTTCTTAAACGAAGTTTTAGACAATCCCGATTTAATTCCAGAATTTAAAAACTATAAAGTCGATAAAGGAGCCAAATATTCTATTGAAGATGTAACAACTTTTCCGATTGCCAATGCAGCCGTTACTGATGCACGAAAATCAATTAAAAACATTATTAATTTGGACACACACATTCAAATTAAGATGGATTTCATAAACCCCGAAAGTGCCGAAAAATATGTTGAAAAAGGATGGGACGAAGAAAAACAAATGTATTATTATTTGGTGTATTTTAATAAAGAACAAAAGGCTTAAATAGACCAAAAAAATTATCCTAATTACTACTATCATGAAAATAAAAATATTTCTTTTTTTAGCAAGTATTGCTATGTTTTTTGCAAGTTGCGATAAAACCGATTGTGGCTGTGTAGCACCACCTGTTACAAATCAAAACAAGGTTCTGGTCCTGAAAGTTGATTTTACAACCAATGTTTTCGAAGGTGGAAAAGAATTAATTTTTCCTGCAACACCAACATTTACTATTCAAAAACTATACCAAGCACCTTTGGATTTTGGGTATATTAAATTGAATTATCAAGAGTTAAATCTACCAATTTTTGATGGTTCAATTCATTGGAACGGAATGGGAAGCATATCATTTCCTGCTGATTTTCAAACTGTTACAAGTTTTAATTTAATAAATCCAATCACACCTCCAACGATCCCCATTTTTGTAAATTTGGATAATTCAAATAGTACCAATTTTGACTATACTCCCATTTGGAATTCAATTAAATATCTCGAAAAAGTTAATGAATATAGATCAACAAACCCAAATGAAACTGTTAAAATTATTCTATACACACCAGATGTTGGTATTGGAAATCCTGCAAATTGGAAATGGATAGTATTGGTTAAAAATTAAATTTTGTAACAAATCCAATCCCTTTTCGTCTTACATAAAAAACACAATAATTTTGGAAACAATACTATCAATTAACAATCTGAATAAAATTTATTCAGGCGGTGTTCATGCCGTTAAAAATGTATCTTTAAAAATCAAAAAAGGAAATATTTATGGAATTTTAGGACCAAATGGTTCTGGAAAATCAACAACATTAGGAATAGTATTAAATGTTGTTAATAAAACATCGGGCGATTATCAATGGTTTGGAGATAAGATTCAGACTCACGATGCTTTGAAAAAAGTAGGTGCCATTATTGAACGACCTAATTTTTATCCCTATATGTCTGCTCGAGAAAATTTAGAATTGGTTTGTAAAATAAAAAATATAGATTACAAAAAAGTTCAAGAAAAATTAGCTTTGGTAGGATTGTTAGAAAGAGAAAATAGCAATTTTAAGACCTTTTCTTTAGGAATGAAACAACGATTAGCCATTGCATCGGCATTGTTAAATGATCCCGAAATATTAATTTTAGACGAACCTACAAACGGATTAGATCCGCAAGGAATTCATCAAATTAGAGATATAATTAAACAGATTGCAAGCCAAGGTACTACAATTTTATTAGCTTCACATTTATTAGACGAAGTTGAAAAAGTTTGTAGCCATGTATTGGTTTTGCGAAAAGGTGAAATTTTATATTCAGGAACAGTGCATGGAATGAGTAATAAATCTGATTTTTTTGAATTAAATTCGAGTGATAATAAAAAGATAGAAGAATTACTTTTAAGAAATTCAGATATTGAAAGCATTGAAAATGTTGATGAAAAATTATTTGTTTATTGCAAAAAACCAATAGAATCTAGTACTCTGAATAAATTTTTGGCAGATGAAGGCATTTATTTAAACCATTTGGTAAAAAGAAAACACAGTCTTGAGGAACAATTTTTAGAATTGACAAAAGCCCACTAACCCCCCGTATGGGGAACTATATAAATACCTATAGAATTGAAATACAATATATTAACATAAAAAACTCACACAAAATCTCCCTCCCCTTCGGGGAAAACTGGGGTGGAACCTCTAACTATTATGAAACGATTGCTCTCAATAGAATTACAAAAAATTTGGAAAAACCGTGCAAGTCGGATCTTAACAATTGCCTATTTCCTACTTTTATCAACCATTGCGTTAATTGCTTCAATTAAGTTTAATATTGGCTTTTTTCCAATTCATCCTGCTGAAATGGGAATATTCAATTTTCCTGTAATTTGGCATATTACAACTTATGTAGCAGTATATTACAAAATATTTTTAGCAATTATAATCGTTTCAATGATTGGAAATGAATATAGTAATGGTACTTTGAAACAAAATTTAATTGATGGTTTGAGTAAAAAAGAGTTCATTTTATCAAAATTTTTAACAGTTGTTCTTTTTGCTTTTACTTCAACCGCTTTTGTTTTTATAATGAGTTTAATTCTAGGCTACAATTTCTCTTCTTATACAAGTCTCGGAATAGTTTTTTCAAAATTAGAATACCTATTGGCCTATTTTGTTGATTTAGTTGGCTTTTTTGCATTTTGTCTTTTCATTTCGATTTTAGTAAAAAGATCTGCATTTGCATTAGGTTTCTTATTTGTGTGGTTTTGTTTTGAAAACTTATCTTTTGCATTTTTCAAATATTATGTTTTTAACGGAGTTAGTAAAGCTACCGATACGGTATATAGTTTTATGCCTTTAGAATCAATTTCAAATTTAATTCCTGAACCTTGGAACAGAATTTCATTACTTAAAAAAGCAGGCAACCAAATGGGAATTGGGAATGATTATATTATGGACATCCAGTTTTTCAACATTATTATTGTACTCTGTTGGATTGTCATTTTTACATTCTTATCCTACAATATACTAAAAAACAGAGATCTATAAACCTCTGTTTGAATAATAGTAAATTGTTCTTTTACAGTTGATTATACACCAAAACAGCCTCTTTTAAAATTCGTACGGCTTTAATCAAATCTTCTTTTTTTAATACATAGGCAATTCGGACTTCATTTAATCCAGTATTTTCTGAACTATAAAAACCAGCAGCGGGTGCAATCATAACGGTCTCATTATTAAAACTATACTCTTCTAACAACCATTGTGCAAATTTATCCGCATTATCAACAGGTAATTGAGCAATGCAATAAAAAGCACCTTTTGGTGTGGCAACTTTTACACCCTCTATGTGGTTTAATTCTGTAATTAATATATCTCGACGCTCTTTATACTCTTCAATAACTTCATCAAAATAACTTTGAGGAGTATCCAAGGCAGCTTCGCTCGCAATTTGAGCATAAGTAGGAGGACTCAATCGGGCTTGTGCAAATTTCATAGCTGTTGCCATAACCTCCTTATTTTTAGAAACTATACAACCAATTCTTGCTCCACACATACTATATCTTTTTGATACAGAATCAATCATTATTGCATTTTCAAAAATTTCAGGGAAGTGCATAACAGAATGGTGCTTTTCATCTTTATCGTAAATAAATTCACGATAAACCTCGTCTGCAATTAAAAATAAATCATGCTTTTTTACCATATTTGCTAATTGTTGCATTTCTTCTTTAGAATATAAATATCCTGTTGGATTTCCAGGATTACAAATAAGAATTGCTCTTGTTTTTGAGCTAATTAATTTTTCAAAACTATCAATTGGAGGAAGCTCAAAACCAGTTTCAATACTAGAAATTACAGGTACAACCGTTACACCATTTGCCGTCGAAAACCCATTATAATTAGCATAAAAAGGTTCGGGAATAATAATTTCATCCCCATAATCACAAGTACTACCAATAGCAAACATTAACGCCTCGGAACCGCCAGTTGTAATTATAATTTCTTCTTTTTCAATTGGCAGTCCAATATTTTTATAGAATGAAGATAATTTGTTTCTGTAACTTTCAAAACCAGCAGAATGACTGTATTCTAAAACCTCAATCGTATTGTTTTTTACAGCATTTATTGCAACAGTAGGAGTTTTGATATCAGGTTGTCCGATGTTAAGGT
This sequence comes from Flavobacterium psychrophilum, assembly GCA_020720185.1. Taxonomy (GTDB): domain Bacteria; phylum Bacteroidota; class Bacteroidia; order Flavobacteriales; family Flavobacteriaceae; genus Flavobacterium; species Flavobacterium psychrophilum_O. The sequence continues at coordinate 8,016 of DYPB01000062.1, forward strand.
GATAAACTTTATTTCCTTTTTTTTTTGCAATTTCTGAATAAGGTACCAATTTTCTAATTGGTGATTCAGGCATATTTTTTCCTTTATTTGAAATTTTAGGCATAATTTTATAATTTTAAACCACAAAAATACAATGTTATTTTAAATTAATATAACTAAAATGTATTTAAAACACCAATTTATTACAAAATCGTTCCTTTTTAATCTCACTAAACTCTTGAGTCTTTTGTGAGCTACCCATTTTTGAGTTCATTAAGTTCTAATTCTCTACCAGTCCATCTTTGGGACACATCCAACTGTTCAGTAATATTTTTTTTGCGACTTATTGCAATTTAGATATGGTTTTATTTCATACCTTTGACTTTCTATTAAATGTTATATTCCATTGTCTTTTGTTGTTATTAGACAAAGAAAAATATTTAACCTGGGTTCTTAAAATTAGTTTTCGGTAAATTTATTTTTTGTTGATGCTCTTTTTGTAACCCAGATTAATTTTAAAGAGAGAAAGTTTTATTGATTTTCTCTCTTATTTTTCTTGTTTTTAATTCCGCTATCTTCCATCAAAAAGAAGGAAATAAAACCTAATAATTGGACATACTAATAAAGTTTAAACAAGTTTTTAGCACCAAATAAACCTAAAAAAAATTACAATTAAATAATGGATATCAATTTCAATAAAAACGAAGACCACAACAAATTATTACTGTCTGATTTGCGACAAAAATTCGCCAAAGTGAAATTAGGCGGAGGAGAAAAACGCATCGAAAAATTACACGCTGAAGGCAAAATGACAGCCAGAGAACGAATTGATTATTTGCTTGACGATAAAGCAAATAGCCTTGAAATTGGAGCATTCGTAGGAGATAAAATGTATGCCGAACATGGTGGCTGCCCGTCTGGTGGAGTGGTTATAAAAATGGGTTATATCAAAGGAAAACAATGTATAGTTGTTGCCAATGATGCTACCGTAAAAGCGGGTGCATGGTTTCCTATTACTGGAAAAAAAAACCTTCGAGCACAGGAAATTGCTATGGAAAATAGGCTACCAATTATATATCTTGTAGATTCGGCAGGTGTTTATTTGCCTTTGCAAGACGAAATTTTTCCAGATAAGGAACATTTCGGACGCATTTTTAGAAATAATGCCATTATGAGTAGTATGGGAATTACCCAAATTGCAGCCGTTATGGGGAGTTGTGTGGCTGGTGGAGCTTATTTGCCAATAATGAGTGATGAGGCTATGATTGTTGATAAAACTGGTTCTATTTTCTTGGCAGGAAGTTATTTAGTAAAAGCAGCAATTGGCGAAAATATTGATAATGAAACACTTGGCGGAGCAACAACCCACTGCGAAATATCAGGAGTTACAGATTATAAAGCCAAAGACGACAAAGATGCATTGGATAGAATTAAGAATATTGTGGGTAAAATTGGCAATTTTGATCAAGCTGGTTTTAATAGAATAAAAGCCGAAAAACCAATTTTGAACGAGCAAGATATTTATGGAATTTTACCAAAATCGAGAGCAGAACAATACGATACTTATGAAATTATAAAACGATTAGTTGATAATTCTGAATTTGATGAATATAAAGGTGATTATGGAAAAACCTTAATTACGGTATATGCCAGAATTGATGGTTGGGCTGTTGGAATAGTTGCTAATCAAAGAAAAGTAGTGAAAACTGCCAAAGGCGAAATGCAATTTGGCGGTGCTATTTATTCGGATTCAGCAGATAAAGCCACACGATTTATTGCTAATTGTAATCAGAAAAAAATTCCTTTAGTTTTTTTACAAGATGTAACTGGTTTTATGGTTGGCTCCAAATCAGAACACGGTGGAATTATAAAAGATGGTGCAAAAATGGTTAATGCTGTTTCCAATTCGGTAGTGCCAAAATTCACAATAATTATCGGAAACTCTTATGGGGCAGGCAATTATGCAATGTGTGGAAAGGCGTACGACCCCCGATTGATAGTGGCTTGGCCATCGGCAGAACTGGCAGTTATGGGTGGCACACAAGCCGCAAAAGTTTTGGCACAAATAGAAACCAGTTCCCTAAAAGCCAAAGGTGAAATTGTTGATGAGGTTAAAGAAAAAGAATTATTTGATAAAATAAAATCTATATACGACGAGCAAGTTTCGCCCTATTATGCGGCAGCCAGACTTTGGACTGATGCAATAATTGACCCTCTGGAAACCCGTTCGTGGATTTCGATGGGAATTGAAGCTGCCAACCACTCGCCTATCGAAAAGAAATTTAATATGGGGGTTTTACAGGTTTAAAACAGTCAAAAATTGTATGTCAAAAGTTTTAAATTCATAACTCATAATTCATAATTATTTTATATTATTGCTAAAAATTATTAATCTAAAAAATAAAATTATGCCATTAGAAAATCTAAACAGCAACCACTTTACCCCTGCCGAGGTAACTATTGTAACCGACAGTTTGAATGCTATTGAAACTGCGTTGAGCCCAAAATTTAAAAACCTATCGCCCGAAGAACGGCAACGATATGGTAGTGTGAATGAGCAAAACAAATTGATTATTAACAAAACTATGGATTACAGGAACAGCCAACCTGCCTTGTGCAGTCCTGATGTCGATTGGACAGAATTTGCTGCCGATTATGCCACCAGAGCATTTTTGCAATCTTCGATTTCTAGAATGCAGGATATGATTGACAAATTGAATAACAACAAAATTTTGCACGATTATGACAATTATCAAGCTGCATTGACTGATTATGACTATTCTAAATACAAAATGGGAACCAGCACCGCTGGATATGAAAATAAAGTGAATGAATTATCACAGTTTTTTAACCGAACAGGTACAACTAATACTCCGCCACCTGCCGTATAATTTTAGATTTAGGATTTAAGATTCAGGACTAAAGCCATCCTTTTAAGTGATTGAAAGGGTGGTTTTTTTTGTTGCAGTAGTAAAAAAATGACCACTATTGTCATTTCGACGAAGGAGAAATCTCATTAGAAATTAAAGTAATAAAAAGTATT
>DYPB01000062.1:11137-12499 GCA_020720185.1 Flavobacterium psychrophilum
CAAATTTGACGCTACAATACCCCAAATATGACGAGAATAACCACATATATGACGATTTTTTACCTATTTATCATTTCGACGAAGGAGAAATCTCATTTACTAATGATTTTAATATTGTAATTTCTAATGAGATTTCTCCTTCGTCGAAATGACAATTGCTTTCAAAATAAGATGTATTATTAATTCACAATTTATAATTAATTATTTACATTTGCTTTATGGAAAACACCGCTATACTAACCGCTTATAACCAAGTTGAAAAGTTAATTAACGATTTTGAAGCTGGCATAAACCATTATTTATCTGCCAGTTATCAAGAAGCCGAGGTTCGGAAGGAATATATAGACAAGTTTTATACCGCACTAGGCTGGGATGTAAACCACGACTATCAAAAAAACCCGTTCGAGCAAGAGGTTAAGATAGAAAAAGCACAACGACAACAAGGGGCTTTGGGACAAAAACGAGCCGATTATGCTTTTTTCTTGGCTCCTAATTATAAACAAGTACAGTTTTTTGTCGAAGCCAAAAAACCCTCTCGAACCTTGTTGCAAAACAAAGACGATTATTTTCAGACTGCCAAATATGGCTGGAATGCCAATACCAAAGTATCCATCCTGACCGATTTTGAAGAACTGGTAATTATCGATTGTCGCAACCCGCCCGATTTTGACACCATACTCCAAACTAAATTAAAATATTATAAATATACCGATTTTAGAAATTATGATACTTTTGAAGAACTGTATTGGATATTTTCTAAAGAAGCCCTTTTGGCGGGCAACCTGCCTAAATATATAGACAGCCTGCCCAAACCAAAAGGCGGTGGACGGCAAATGAAAATGTTTGGCAACAAATATTTATCTATTGATGAAAGTTTTCTGAATTATATAGACCAAAAACGATTAGAACTTGCCGTAGCGTTTTATAAAAACAACCCAAAACTAGATGCTTACGAACTGACCGAAGCTACCCAACGGACGATTGACCGTATTGTTTTTATCAAATTTCTAGAAGACAAATTGATAGAAACCGAAACTATTATTCACAACATAGCTACCCACCCACACCCGTGGGCAAAGTTTGTAGAATATACCAAATACCTCGACGGAAAATACAACGGAGTGGTTTTTAAACCTTTATTTATAGATGACAAAACCTTTGGCGGTGCCGATGCCGATAGTTTTCGCAACCTTTGTTCAGATTTAGACCATACCAACTCGCCGTATGATTTTAATTACATACCCATTCATATATTAGGGAGCATTTACGAAAGGTTTTTGGGAAAAATAATAAACCTCACCCCCAACCCCTCTCCGAAGGAGAGGGGGGCAGCTACACTAACGGTTAATAGCAAAAGTATAA
>DYPB01000240.1 GCA_020720185.1 Flavobacterium psychrophilum
ACTGCCATTCGTTCGGCTCCACCTGTTTCTAAACTATCTATTAACTGAACTATTCTCATTATATTTGGATTCTATTTTTTTGCAATTAATTATAATTTAGATTTTAACAATAATTTTATTTCTTTTTCAAAAGAATTAAAAGTATATTTCTGAGACCAAAGCAAGGCTTCTGAACTCATTTTTTGATACAAATTTTCATTTTGCAATAGCTTTATTATTTCTGTTGCATCTATTTCTATATCCATGGTTAGCAACTTTCCTCTAGCACCATTGCCTAACATAATTGGCACACAAGAAACAGGGGTGGTTATTGGCACACAGCCCCAAAACATTGCTTCGGCAACAGCTTTTGGCCAACCCTCACTTTTAGAAGGCAATAGCATAAAATGAGAATCTTGGTATGCTTTTTTTAGCGTTTCGGCAGATTGATTTCCTTTAAAGCAAACAAAATTTTCCCATTTGTTTTTTGTAATTTCTGCTTCTAACCTATTTTTATCCACTCCATTTCCGTACAAGTCTAAACGTATTGGTATTCCTTTTTTTCGTATTCTTTTTATAAGTTCTATAGCATACACAGGGTTTTTCCCTTCGGTAATGGTTCCTACAAAAAGACATTTTATTTCTATATCCAAATTTCGCAAGCTAGGTTGCAATTTCTCTTGATCAAAATAACTTGCGGTAAAAAAAGGCTTAATGTTTTGGGTTTGATTTTCCCATTCTCCATACACCAAAACCTGCATATTTTTGGTTAAGAATGTGTTGGACAAAATCCATTGTTGCAGTTTGTACGAAAGTGGTTGCTTGCTTTTTGGATCCCAATTTCCTGCATATTTAGCTGTTTTTGGCTTGTTTGGAAAAAATATTTGAACTAATGCTCCTAACAAACCCATATTGCCAGGACACCGAAGATGAATATGATCTGCTTGTTGCATGGCTTTGAAAATATTCCAAATTATTTTGGGAATATTTATAATTGTTTTTAAAATGGAAATAAAATTTAGTAAACAGAAACTTTTAACCTCTATAAACTGAATATTGGAATGGTTATAACTAATATCTATGGCTGACTTTTGTGTTTTATATATTGGAGCAACAATTAGCACTACTTCTACATATTGCAACCAAACATTCATTTCTTTGACATAAGGTGCGTAAGCAAAATATTCTTCTTTTTCTAGAATGTGTGGAACATGGGTGATAATAGCAAACTTCATTATTCTTCTATTATTGTGTTATAAAACTCCATATTCTTAATTACTATTTTTTTTAAATCGTATTTTTGCAATACAAATTCTCTAGCTTTTAGTCCTATTTCTACCGATTTTTCTTTGTGAGCAAATACCCAACAAATTTTTTGTGCAATATCGCTACTATCGTGCGGATTGCACAGCAAACCTGTTTCTAGATTCGAAATTGTTTCTGGGCCAGGACCTAAATTAGAAAAAATTACTACTTTTTGCATAGACATTGCCTCTGGTGCCACTAGTCCTTGTGTTTCTACATGAGAGGGAAAAACACAAACGGCTGCTTCGGCATATTTACTTGGGATTTCAAGATACGAAACAGCTCCATGAAAGTGAATATCTTTTGCAAAATCTCCTAATTTTGGAAGTTCTGTTTCTTGCAACATTTCTATATAGGATTTTCCGTTTGGAAAAAACCAATCTCTACCATAAACATTTAAAACCGCAGCTGGAAATTCTTTTTTTACCAGTCCAAATGCTTGAATGAGTTGTCTTATTCCTTTAATTTCATAAACAGTACCTACAAAAACAATATTGTTTTTATTATAATTTACAGAAATAGGTTTAAATAATTCCGTATTTATAGGATTGCTTAAAAGCACCACTTTTTTATGATGAAAACTTAAATGCTTTTCGGTATTTATTTTTACAAACTTTGAAATTGTTACAAAAGCATCTGCCTTTTTAAAAGAGCGTTTTTCTTGAAATCCTTTCCATTTTTTAATTTCTCTATTTAATGATTCTCCAAAAAAATGATGCCCTCCATGCAAACGAATTACGTATTTTACACCTTTTATTTTCTTTAAAAAAGCCAAGCCTGCTTCTTGTGCTTCTATTATAGATATTGGTGTTTTTTGATGAATTTCGACAATTTTATTTTGTATAGAACGTGTATTTA
>DYPB01000063.1 GCA_020720185.1 Flavobacterium psychrophilum
TAAATTAGTTTTTTTGTAAATTTATTTTTTTACTGATGCTCTTTTTGTTTTATTTATACTCATTTTTTAATTGGATTATTATGATTATTATGTAACAACTGCTCCTCATAAAAAATTTAATACTTGGTTTGAATAAATTTTTTATCAAAATATTATTCACTAACTTGCGACCAAATTTCTAATCCATGATAATCAAACAAAAAATACATTTTGAAGTCTCAGAAAGAAAAGTCTTGCTTCGAATATTTGATTCATTATTTGTCTTTTTTTTCTTATTTATTACTGGTAATATTTTGAAAATCAATTACTTTAAAATTTCATTAAATCAGTATTTAATTCCAATATTAATCGTGTATATCAATGTTTTTGGTACTGTTTTTGAGATGTATAATTTACAAAATGCAAATAAAAGATACTCTATTTTTAAAAGTATTGCACTTTGTTCAACTACAACCGTTGCTTTATTTATTCTAACCCCTTATTACACACCCGTTTTACCAACAAATCGATATCAAATATTAATCTTTTTCGGTTCTGTATTTTTTGCTTTATTAATTTGGAGATTCTTATATATTCAATTTTTAGTATCTCACCGTTTTGTTAAAAAAGTGATTTTAGTGTGTGATAAAAGTAAGGTTGAGAAACTTGTTTTTGGATTAGAAAAAAATGATTTTAATTATAAAATAATGGGATATGTGAATACCTATAGCGGTGAAAAAGAAAATTTAGATGTGGATTTTATCGAAAATATACCAATTGATAGTATCGACAATTTTGTAACTCAAAATGGCATTTCTGAAATTATAATTGCAACAAGAAAGACAGATGGCATTACACCTAATTTGTATAATCATTTAATTCATTTGCTAGAAAGTGGTTTTATAATTAGGGATTATACACAGGTTTATGAAGATATAACATACAGAATACCAGTTCGGTATGTTTCAAAAGATTTTTACAAATACTTTCCATTTAGTCGTAGTAATCAAAATCAATTGTATTTATTTTTAATTAGAGTTTCTGATGTTTTATTTTCTATAACTGGACTTTTAATTATTGCAGTTATTACTCCAATTATTCTAATTATCAATTTTATTGCAAATAGAGGCAGTTTGTTTTATACACAAGAACGAGTAGGGAAAAACGGTGAAATTTTTAATATTTATAAATTTAGAAGTATGGTAAAAAATGCCGAAAAGGATGGTGCGGTTTTTGCAACAACAAATGATATGCGGGTTACTCCTTTTGGTAAATTTTTAAGAAAATCACGAATTGATGAGTTTCCACAATTTATTAATATTTTAAAAGGCGATATGAGCGTTATTGGTCCTAGACCAGAACGACCTGTATTTGTTTATGAAATTGCTCAACAAACGCCATTTTATCAAACTCGACATGTAATTAAACCCGGATTAACTGGGTGGGCTCAAGTAAGTTATCCTTATGGAGCCTCTATTGAAGATAGTTTAATGAAATTGGAATATGATTTATATTATATCAAACATCGAAGTTTGTATTTAGATTTAAAAATTACTTTTAGAACATTGAGTACCATATTGTTTTTTAGAGGTCAATAATCTTTTTTCTAAATTTTATCAAAATTATTGACGAAGTGATAATCATTGGCAAAAGCATCAAAAAATCTATTTTGTTGATAATTAGAAATAGGTAGATAAAAATTGAAAATAAATTAAAATCAATCAATTTTAAAACCCATTTTTTATTTTTAGTAAACCAAAAATAGATGAATAATAATAAGGTTGGATTAAATAACAATACATTATAATTCCACCATATTTCTTCATGAAAAGAGTATAGTCCTGCCAATGAGAAAAAGCATCCGAATAATCCTAAAACAGTGAAATATATTAAAAATATTGGTTTTTTATTTGTTAAAACAATAATTGTCAATAATATCCCATAAAAATAAATTGAATTCCAAAACGAAAATTTATCTTCAATATAAACCTGATTGTTTAAAATCACTTCGTCATTAACAATTCTTTTCCCTCTGAATTTTGTTGTTTTTAAATTTTCCATCAACTCATTTGGCAAAAATAATTTTGTGGCTTTATTATCCACTTTTTGACCAAAAATAATGTTTATTCCAAAGTTTTCCCAAAAATGATTGTCTAAATATCCGTATAAAATTTTACGATAACTAATGTTTTCATCGCTTTTTTTTGATACAATTTTATTTCCAAAAACGGCATTTATTTTGTCCAAAACCATTGTTGTACAATTTTTATCAATAAATTTATAGGTGTAATATTTATCGTCAGAAAATAAGGATTTATTTAATTCATCGAATATTTTTTGTTTTTGTGCCGTCGAAATTAATAAATTTTGTTCAAAAACAGCACGATTTGTAACTTGATATTCGGTGATGAAATCTTGAAAAGAACAAGCTCCCATAAAATATTGCATATCTCCTTTTACAAATTTTAAATAAAAGTTTGGAGTTCTAAAATCAAACATTCCATAATTATAAACAATATCTATGTTTTTTCCTATGTCGTTGATTCTTAAGGCTGTATGTCCATATATTGAATACAATTCATTTCCAGAACCACAAGTTAAAACACTAACTCTTGCTCGGTCAGAAAGTTTTTGGCTTTGAGAAAATATTAGATTTGGAAATAAGAATAATACAAAAGTTAGAATTTTAAATGGCAATTGTTTCATCTGTTTTTTAATATTATTAATTTATCTAAAAATATCCAAATCAATTTTTGCAGAAAAAATATTAGAGTACAAAGCGGCACTTTGGTTCCCTAAATTTGTCAAAGCGTAATCTATCTGAATGCCTTTATATTTAAAACCTAATCCAATATTTGGTTCAAATCCTACTTTTTTAGTATTGTCTATTTGCGTAATTTTTTGAAAACTTCCAATACCTAATCTTATAAAAATCAGTTCGTTATAACCACCTTCAAAACCCAATGCAGGTGTTGCACTAATGGAATTTGAAGAGATAATATCGTTAGTTCGTACAAATTGCATATTTAGATTCAAGGAACCTAAAAGCGTCATATCGTTATGAAACTGATACTTTTTTGAAACACCAAATTGTGCTTTAGGAATTGTAATTTCTATTGTTTCTGGCAATTCTTGATTTTGTCCCGCAATAGCGTTTTTTATGGTTTCAAATTCCTCTTCATTAATATTCCAAACATTATATGTTGTCGTTATATCTCTAATCATTAAACCAATTTTCCAATCATTTTTATTAAATTGTAATCCAAAATCGAAACCAAACCCATACGAACTGGCAAAATTTCCAATAATTCGACGGATAACTTTTGCATTAACACCATAATAAAAATCGTTGAATTTTAATTTTCTGGCATACGAAAAAGTAAAACCATAATCGGCAGTGGAAAATAAACTAACTCGATTGTAATCTATATTTCCTTGTGCGTCAATAAGTTGTGTTGTATTTAAAATATTATCAACCCCAAATCTTATTGCTGAAATTCCCCAAGCCGATTGATCGTCAATTGGAGCGGCATAAGCAGCATAATCATACTGGGCAATATTTGCAAAATAGCTTGCGTGCATCAAGGCTATTTGTTTGTTTTCCAAACGCATAAGTCCCGCAGGATTCCAATATCCTGCATTAACATCTGCAGTATTTGAGGTAACTGCATTTGCCATTCCAAGTGCTGCTGCATCTACTCCGATAGACATAAATTCGTTAGAATATTTTCTAACTGTTTGACTGCTAACAGTTAACTGTGTGGAAATAAAAATTATTAAGATTGTTTTTTTCAAAATGTTTTTTTAACGGTTCAAAAGTATTGATTTTTTAGTTATAATTTCTGAAAAATTTAAGATGTTACAAAAAATATAAGCTATAACTTTAAAATTTGAAAATTATTATATTATTTTTGAAAAAAAATTAAAAAAATGAACTTTAAAAAAAATATCCCTAATATTATCACGCTTCTTAACTTGTTTTGTGGCTGTATTGCTTTAGTTTTTGTAGCTAACAATCAATTTGAAATTGCCTTCTATTTTGTTTGTTTGGGTATATTTTTAGACTTTTTTGATGGTTTTTTTGCTCGATTGTTCAAAGTTTCAAGCCCTTTAGGTTTGCAGTTAGATTCCTTGGCAGATATGGTAACGAGTGGTGTTGTGCCAGGGTTTGTAATGTATAAAATGGTTAACGAATATACAAATTATAATCCTATTTTACCTTATCTCGGGTTTATAATTACACTTGGTTCTTGTTATCGTTTGGCAAATTTCAACATTGATACTCGACAAACCGATTCTTTTATTGGCTTGCCAACCCCTGCAAATACTTTATTTATAATGAGTTTGCCTTTAATTGGACTTAATAATTTTATGGATTTTAATTTTATTCACGCTTTTTTATTAATAATTTCACTCTTAAGTGCTTATGTTATGAACGCAGAAATTCCACTGTTTTCTTTAAAAATAAAAAAAATGAGCTTTGATGGCAACGAATTACAAATAATTTTCTTGCTATTATCTTTATTATTAATAGGTTTTTTCCAATTTTTGGGTGTCGTTTTGGTAATCATTTTTTATGTTCTATTATCGATCATAATGAATATACTGAAACGAAAGCAAAATTTATTTGAATAGTTTTTCAACAATTAAAATTGTAATTATATTTTTCATTCTTTAATTATTATAAATAGATTTCTAATGCGTAATTTGGGTTAAAACTCTAATTTCTTTTTTCTCAATTCAAAATTCTGACCTAGATAAACCCGTCTAACCATTTCATCCTCAACTAATTCCTCGGGTTTTCCTGCTTTCAAAATTCCACCTTCAAACATTAAGTAGGTTTTGTCGGTAATTGCTAAAGTTTCCTGAACATTATGGTCTGTAATTAAAATCCCTATATTTTTGTTTTTAAGTTGTGCGACAATTCTTTGAATGTCCTCAACCGCAACAGGATCAACTCCTGCAAATGGTTCATCAAGCAAAATAAACTTTGGATCGGTTGCTAAACATCGTGCAATTTCGGTTCTACGCCGTTCTCCTCCTGATAACAAATCGCCACGATTGGTTCGAATGTGTTGCAAGGAAAATTCGTCTATCAAACTTTCCATTTTTGCTTCTTGTTCTGCTTTTGATAATTTAGTTAATTGCAAGACACTCAATATATTATCCTCAATACTTAATTTTCTAAAAACCGATGCTTCTTGTGCCAAATAACCTATTCCGTTTTGAGCTCGTTTGTACATTGGATAGTCGGTAATATTCATTTTATCAAGATAAATATTGCCTGAATTGGGTTTTACTAATCCAACAATCATATAAAAAGAAGTCGTTTTACCAGCTCCATTTGGACCTAATAAACCTACTATTTCTCCTTGATTTACTTCTACCGAAATACCTTTTACGACACTTCTTCCTCTATATGTTTTTACTAAATTATCTGCTCTTAATATCATATTTAAGTAGGGTTATTCTTTATGATTTGTAAAAATACAAATTTTGATTTTATGTTGTAAATTATTTAACAATATTTTGTGCTTCCTTATCCTTCTTCTTACCTACAAAGATGGCTATCAGAATACTAATTCCATACAAAATAATCATCGGAATGGCTACAATTACCTGACTTAAAGCATCTGGCGGTGATAAAAACGCAGCTATAATTAAAATTATAACTATGGCGTGTCTAAAATATTTTTTTAAGAATAAAGCGTTTACTAATCCAAATTTTGTTAAAAAATAAATGATTATTGGTAGTTCAAACATTAATCCACATGAGATTATTGAAGTTTTTACCATTCCTATATAATTATCTAAATTAAATTCGTTTCGAATAACGGTGCTTACTGTAAATCCTCCAAAAAAGTTTACAGACAAAGGTAAAATTAAGTAGTATCCAAACAAAACTCCCAAGAAAAATAAGATTGAAGACCAAAAAATAAAACCAATAGCACTTTTTTTCTCATTTTTATATAACGCTGGACTGATAAATTTCCAAATTTCCCAAAGAATATATGGAAACCCTAAAATAAATCCACAAGTTATACAAGTCCAGATAAATATTGAAAATTGTCCTCCCATTTCTGTACTCTGCAAAATAAAAGGCATTTTATCAACACACATACCGCCATCGCTGGTGTTTAAATAATGAGTAAGTTCACAAAACGCTCGGTATGTAATAAAATCAGTATGAATTGGAGCAAAAATTAACTTCTCGAAAACCCAGTCAATAATAAAGTATGATAAACACGAAACGATTAAAACTGTCATCGTTATTCGTACCAATAACCATCTTAAGGCTTCTAGATGATCAAGAAACGACATTTCTGCCAAATGTTTTTTTGTTGTCATTATACTATTCCTTCTTTTAAAATATCGTGTAAATGTAGTACACCCATATATGTATCATTTTCTAAAACTACTAATTGTGTGATTTTGTTATCTTCTAATACCTGAAAAGCATCAATAACCCTGTCATTTGCCTGAATTAATTTAGGGTTTTTCGTCATAATATCTTTAGCAAATAGATGGTTAAATATTTCATTTTCGTTCAACATTCTACGAATATCTCCGTCGGTAATAATTCCTATAACCTTATTATCCTCAACCACTGCCGTTACTCCTAATCTCTTTTCTGATATTTCAAAAATTACTTTTTTAACAGTATCGTTAGGATAAACTGCTGGTTTTAAAGAGTTTACTAACATATCTCTAACTTTTAGTAATAATTTTTTACCTAACGCTCCTCCTGGATGGTATTTTGCAAAATTATCTGCTTCAAAATTTCTCGTTTCCATTAACGAAACCACAAGAGCATCACCCATAACTAATTGAGCCGTAGTACTATCAGTTGGGGCAAGGTTTAAAGGGCAGCTTTCTTTATCAACAGTTGTATTAAGAATAATAGAAGCGTTTTGTGCTAAAAACGAAGTCATATTTCCTGTAATTGCTATAATTTGATTACCAAATTGTTTCAATGTCTGTATTAAAACTTTAATTTCAGGACTATTGCCACTTTTAGACAAGCAAATTACAACGTCTTTTGGTTGAACCATCCCTAAATCGCCATGAATAGCTTCAGATGCGTGCAAAAACAAGGCTGGAGTTCCAGTTGAATTAAACGATGCAACTATTTTTTGAGCAATAATAGCACTTTTTCCAATACCAGAAACTACTACTCTTTGTTTACAATTATAGATAATTTCGACTGCATTTACAAAGTTATCATCAAGATAATCAGACAGTTTAGCTATGGATTGACTTTCTGAAATGAAAGTGTTTTTTGCCGATTGTAATATTTTACTTTTGTCAATCAAAATAGATTTTTTTAAAAAGATTTGGATATTAAAAAAATAGTTGTAATTTTATAGATGCAAATTTAAGTAAAAATTTACTATTAAATATATATGAATTCAAACGAAATAGATATTCATAAAGAACTTAAGAAATTCTTTGGCTTTAATCAATTTAAAGGATTACAAGAACAGGTTATTCGTAGCATTCTTGCAAAACAAAACACATTTGTAATAATGCCTACCGGAGGTGGAAAATCATTATGCTATCAACTTCCTGCTTTAATGCAAGAAGGTACTGCTATTGTAGTATCGCCTCTAATCGCTTTGATGAAAAATCAAGTAGATGCTATCAGAAGTTTATCTTCAGAAATTGGTATTGCTCATGTTTTAAATTCATCTTTAAATAAAACTGAAATTGCACAAGTTAAGACCGATATAACTGCTGGAATTACAAAATTATTATATGTAGCTCCAGAATCTTTAAACAAAGAGGAATACGCAGATTTTTTACAAAAAGTACCTATCTCATTCGTAGCTATTGATGAAGCACATTGTATCTCTGAATGGGGACACGATTTTAGACCCGAATATAGAAATTTAAAAAATATTATTAAAAATTTAGGAAATGTTCCTATAATTGGACTAACAGCCACCGCTACCCCAAAAGTTCAAGAAGATATCTTAAAAAACCTTGATATGCCCGATGCAACTACTTTTAAAGCATCGTTTAATAGACCTAATTTATACTATGAAGTGCGTACAAAAACTAAAAATATTGAATCCGATATTATTAGATACATCAAACAACATAAAGGCAAATCAGGAATTATTTATTGTTTGAGTCGTAAAAAAGTTGAATCCATTGCCGAGGTTTTGCAAGTAAATGGAATATCTGCCGTACCCTATCATGCTGGACTTGATGCAAAAACAAGAGTCAAACACCAGGATATGTTCTTGATGGAGGATGTTGATGTTGTTGTTGCAACTATTGCTTTTGGAATGGGAATTGATAAACCCGATGTGCGATTTGTAATTCATCATGATATTCCAAAATCATTAGAAAGTTATTACCAAGAAACCGGCAGAGGTGGACGAGATGGAGGAGAAGGAAATTGTTTAGCTTACTATTCTTATAAAGATGTTGAAAAATTAGAAAAATTTATGGCTGGTAAACCTGTTGCCGAGCAAGAAATTGGATTTGCCTTATTACAAGAGGTTGTTGCATATGCAGAAACATCGATGTCTCGACGAAAATTTTTATTACACTATTTTGGAGAAGAATTTGACTCTGAAACAGGTGATGGAGCTGATATGGATGACAATATTCGTAATCCAAAAATAAAAGTTGAAGCACAGAAACAGGTTATAAAATTGCTTGAAGTTATTAGAGATACTAAACATATTTATAAATCTAAAGATATTGTCTATACATTAACAGGAAGGGTAAACGCAGCAATTAAAGCTCATAAAACTGACACACAACCTTTTTTTGGATGTGGAGCTATGTTTGATGAGAAATACTGGATGGCACTACTGCGGCAAGTTTTAGTTGATGGTTATTTATCAAAAGATATCGAAACTTACGGTATTATAAAAATAACTCAAAAAGGATTAGACTACATTAAAAAGCCTATTTCTTTTATGATGTCTGAAGACCATGAATATAATGAAACCGAAGACGAAGCAATTGAAACAGCCGCAAAATCAAGCGGAATTGCCGACGAAGTTTTAATGGGAATGTTAAGAGATTTGAGAAAAAAAGCCGCCAAAAAACATAGTGTGCCTCCGTTTGTGGTTTTTCAAGACCCATCACTGGAAGATATGGCACTCAAATACCCAATTTCATTGCAGGAAATGAGCAATATTCACGGAGTTGGAGAAGGAAAAGCAAAAAAGTATGGTACAGATTTCGTATTATTAATAGAAAAATATGTTAATGAAAATGACATTATTCGCCCAAACGATTTAGTAGTAAAATCAACAGGAGTAAACTCCATAAATAAATTATATATCATTCAAAATATTGATAAAAAACTATCCTTGGATGTTATTGCAAAGGCAAAAGGAATGTCAATGGACACTCTGATTAAAGAAATGGAGCAAATTGTATATTCTGGAACAAAATTAAATATTAAATATTGGATAGACGAAATATTAGACGATGACCAACAAGACGAAATTCACGAATATTTTATGGAATCAGAGTCCGATGATATTGAAATTGCTTTAAAAGAATTTGATGGTGATTATGATATTGATGATCTCCGATTAATGAGAATTAAATTCATAAGCGAGGTAGCGAATTAATCCAAAAAAAACTCCCCACGATGTGGTTTTAATAAATCTCTAACCATTATCATATCTTCTTGAAAAACAACCATATAGGCTATGGAATATAAATCGCTTTTAACCTCAAAACCTGTAATATCAAGTTGCAGGTTTTCTTTTTGTATAAACTCTTTTAAATGAATTTCATGATGTTCGGCGGTTTTTTCGGCAGTTGTGCCACGAAAATCCCAAATCAGTTTTATTTTTTTTTGCATTTTTTATAACTCTTTGTTTTTAAAATAGTTAATTGCCAAATCAACAAATCTATTGTAACTATTAATACCCTCTTTCTGATTATTTGATTTAAGAAACTGGTCATAAAAAATTTCAAAACCATCGTCAATAAAACTGTGATATTTTAAATAAATTTCATCGTTTTCGTTATAATTTTTTAAAATTCCTTTATGTATGGTTCTCAACAATGCTTTTGCAGTTTCAGGGCTTTTAGCTCCTAAATTATTCAAACAATATTGCAATGCCATACAATATCCTGAATATTTATAATACAAATTATTGTTTTTTATGGTTGCTAAAAATCCAATGAAATTACATTCATTTTCGCTCGCATATCCCAACTGATGTGCCATTTCGTGGCAAGAAGTAGATGGAAAATTATATCTTGGCAACAAACTATTTAATTGTGCTTCGTTAGTAAATGGATTCAAATAACCTCCAAAACCCATATAAGTTAAGGGCAAACTATACAAGGAATTTTTAATTGATAAAGTGCTGAATTTAAAATAATTATACTCTCTATATAAGTTTTCATATCCATTCAAATTAATTACAAACGCTTCTTCTTTTAAATACGGAAAAACAATTTTTACACTATCATTTTTTGCAATTTCAAATTGTGTTTCATTAGCTTTTAAAATTAATCTTTTTGTGAAATTTACCAAATCCGCATCTGAATATTCTCGCTCGATGTTCATTTTTTCAAAAAGTGGCTCTCTGTAATAATTAAAACCCCAAAGAATATGAAACAAAAAATAAAAAACCGAAAGAACGCTTAAAATTTTTAAAATATTATCTTTATAATTTGCTTGCCAATTATTTCTAACTTTCCAAAACCATTTGATTATCAATAAAATAAGTATTCCATAAATACAATCGCCAACTGAAAAGGGAATCTTACCAAAAACAATTCTCGAAATTCTCGAAATATAAATGTACAATCCATTGCTATAAAATCGTTCTACAAATTCTGGAAAAAGTTTCAAAATCTGTAAAAAAATGATTTGAAAAACAAGGAATATTGGTAAGAAATATCTTTTAGACATTGAAAATTATTTTGCACAAAAATAAAAAATAAATTAATATATTTGAAATGCTTTAACTAAATTTGTAACTTATAAAAACAAACAATGAATCAAGACATTAGAAACCTAGAACCCCAAAACCTTTGGAACAAATTTGCCGATTTGAATGCCATACCCCGCCCTTCTAAAAAGGAAGATCGAGTAATTGAGTTTATGAAAGCTTTTGGCGAAAGCCATGGGCTAGAAACTTTTGAAGATGAAATAAGAAATGTAATCATCAGGAAGCCCGCAACAACTGGAATGGAGAACCGCAAAGCAATAGTACTGCAAGGACACCTTGATATGGTGCATCAGAAGAATAATGATACCATATTTGATTTCGAAACTCAAGGAATTGAGATGCATATTGACGGCGATTGGGTAAAAGCAAACGGAACCACGCTTGGTGCCGACAACGGTCTTGGCGTAGCGATGATAATGGCGGTGTTAGAGTCCAAAACAATTAAACACCCTGCCATCGAGGCTTTGTTTACCATCGATGAAGAGACTGGAATGACGGGTGCATTGAACCTAAAAGGAGGAATTTTAAACGGAGAGATACTCTTAAATTTAGATACCGAGGAAGACGATGAAATAGATATAGGATGTGCAGGTGGCATTGATGTTACTGCCACCAGAACCTACAACGAAGAGGACACTCCAGAGGATTCTGTTGCCTATAACATAACCGTTAAGGGACTAAATGGCGGTCATTCGGGGATGGATATCAACAAGGGATTAGGAAATGCCAACAAGATTATGAATCGTTTGCTTTTTAATGCCTTTGAAGACTTTGGGTTGCAGGTTGCCGAGATAAATGGAGGGAGTTTACGCAACGCTATCCCAAGAGAGAGCGTAGCAAAAGTAATTGTTGCAGGTATGTATCACGAAGCGTATCAATTTGATATGCAAGAGGTAATCAATGATATTAAAAACGAGTACAAAACAACCGAACCTAACCTAATTATAGAAATAACCGAGGCTGAATTGCCAAAAAAGGTGATGGATTTAGGCGTACAGGAGGGAATTATAAGAAGTATTTATGCCGCACATAACGGAGTTTACAGAATGAGTGCCGATATGGAGAACTTGGTAGAAACCTCTAACAATGTTGCCAGAGTTTTAGTAAAAAACGGTACAATATCAGTGCAAAACCTAACCCGATCTTCGGTAGAAAGTGCCAAATATGACCTTGCCAATGCCTTGCGTGCCACCTTTGAGTTATGCGGTTGCGAAGTTGCCTTCGAAGGTTCGTATCCTGGTTGGAAACCCAACACAAAATCAGAGATATTAGATTTATTGGTAAGCATTTATGAGAAACAGAACCACGAAAAACCCAAAGTTGTTGCCTGTCACGCAGGATTAGAGTGCGGAATTTTAGGAACTAATTATCCAAATATGGATATGATTTCATTTGGTCCGACCATTCACGGAGCACATAGCCCCGATGAAAGAGCAAATATCAAATCGGCACAAAAATTCTATAAATTTGTATTAGAAATTTTAGAAAATATACCAGAAAAGTAAATTGAAATTTTATAATTGATAATTGATAATTAAAAATTGATAATTGATAATTAAAAATTGATAATTGA
>DYPB01000241.1 GCA_020720185.1 Flavobacterium psychrophilum
TATCATTACATCAAGAAATTGAAAAAGATAAAATATTCAACACAATAATCACACATTCGCAAACGCTGGAAACCGAAAACAGCGATTTAAAACCTGCAATAGATGAACTTAATTATATAGCCAACATCTCAAAAAAAATAAATCTAACCCGAAACACCACGGGCAAAATAACCAATGTAGATAAAAAATCACTAACAGTGGATTGGGAATTATGGAAAAAAAACAAAATGCAAAACCTAATTCCTGAAGAATATAAACAAAGAAAGTTTATAAAAAAATATGAATCGGGGCTACACTATTTTGAACATGGTCTTCAAAACAGCCTATCGCACACCCTATTATTACCTCAAATATACAACACCATATACCAACACAATACCTACCAAAAGCCAACAACAGCAACTATAACGCAAGCATCAAAACTAATTGACGATTTAAATATTGAATATTGTTTCTATCCTTTCTACATCAAACAAGAAGAAAACTTGCTTATCATGTGCTTTGAAACTAAAATCAGTAACCAAAACCAAATACTCGAAAAAATAATACCGCTATATAAGCAAAACAAAAACTTCACTATCGAAAACTTCGATTTTAAAATAACTACCAAATATTTCCTAGACCCCACGAACTATAAAATTCTCTATGCCGAATTACATTTAACAGAAAAAATGCACGACAAATTATGTTATGAAGTAGATATAAATCTGTCCGAAAAAGCGTATGATGTTGAAACATTAAAAAACAGAGCTTCCAAAATAGTTAAAGAAAAAAAACAATCACAAGAAACAGCTCAAAATCTAAATTTAGAAACTCAAAAAGAGGTATCAAAAAAACCACTATTTGAAGCTATACTAGAACAAAAAAAAGGTGTAAAAGATAAAACAAACGAATCTATAGCATTAGCCATTATGCTCATAATTGTATTTTCTGTAATAATTTTGTTTCTAATCTATGGTTAAAAAACAAATTTGTAAAATAATCATAAAATAAATATATTTACACATTAACCCTTTAAACACTAACACTATGGTATCAGTATCAGAACTAGGGCACAACAAAAATGTAGCCAACTTAGCAGCAGGAATTTTAATTTTAGAAGAAATGGGAACACTTTATAATCCTACAAATGCTAACAGTTTATTATCAAATTTAAACCCTATAAAAACAGAACTTAATGGCACAATAGCCGTTTTAAACGAAAAAAAACCAATCTACAAAAACGCAGTGGCTCATCGTGAAATTAGTATTGCACCCATGAGTAAAAAAACCACAAAATCGCTTAATTATTTTAAATCCTTAAGCGTTTCTGCAACAGATAAAGAAAACGTAGCCAACCAAGTAAAAAAAATTAGAGGCGATAAAAGCCCTAAAAAAGTAAACCCCGAAACCACCGAAACCCATGCCATATCCACCTCACAAATGAGTTATGATAGCCGCATTGCAAACCTAGACACCTATATCAATCAACTGGCATCGCACCCAGAATATGTACCAAACGAAACCGAAATTCAAATACCCTCACTACAAGCCTATCAGCAAGAATTAGTAACTTCAAGTAGTCTAGTAAACTCCGCAGGCAATGCACTAATTACCGCACGCACAAACAGAAACAATGTTTTATATCACAATAAAAACAACGTTATCAAACTAATGCAAGAAGTAAAAGCCTATCTAAAATCATTAGGCGATGCAGGTTTGCCCTTCTATAAAGCATTCGTAAAATTAAAATTCAGCAACATAAATTAAAAACGGTATAATAAGTAGTAAAAAAGCAAATGTCAAAAAACGTTTACTTTTTATATTACCAAAATCAACTTTTGCAAGAGTGCAAATAACAATTATAGAGTATAATTTAGCTTTGTAGAATTAATAAAACACTTTTTTAAATAAATACATAACAATTTTCTATGTAAAAATAACTTTTGCGAATATGAAAACAACTTTTTCTAGTCTATAAATAACTTTTATTAATGCCTAATAAACAATTCAACATAATAAATTAACTTTTATAAATGATAATTTTACAATATCAAATAATAATATGACAAACATTCTTTCAAATAAATACCTATTCTTTTTGTTTCTATTTTCTGTTTCAGCATTTTCACAAATAAAAAGTGGAACAGGA
>DYPB01000242.1 GCA_020720185.1 Flavobacterium psychrophilum
TTAAGGATAGCGGGTTATTTTGAAATTTCATTTAATACAGACACGGTTAAATTATGTAGCGCATGAACTGCTACGATTACCCAATATGGTTTAAAACCTCTTTTTTCAGATGTGAAATAAAGAAAACCAAAAAATAATCCCATAAAAAAAGTATATATAACATATACTATTCCAAACCAGTGATTTAATGCAAAGAATACAGAAGACACAAATACCGAAATAAATTTTGTATTTGGATTAAAATAAGTGAATGTTTTTATTATGCCATATTGAAAAAAAAGTGTCTCAAATAAGGGAGCAATAAATATTGATAAAACAAAAAATGATATTGTATTTGAATTTTCTATGTATGGATTGTTGATGTTGTTTTTGAAATGAAATAATCGATTAAGTAATTCAAAAGGAATAACCAACACCATAAAAAGCATTAACCAATTTACAATAACAAAGTAAAAAAAGGTTAATTTAAAATAAAGATGTTTAAGATTTTGGAACATTTATAATGTTAAATTTCAGTAATAAAAATGCAATGATTGCTCCTATAAATAAACCTACAATATCTTTGATATCATATGTTCCAATGCCTTTAACAAATTTTGAAGTTATTTCTATAAAAGAAAAAATAAGGAATATAAAAATAATATCAATATATTTTCCATAAAATGGTTTTTTATTAATTAATATAGTCAAAAGGTATATACTAGGGACAAATAATATATTATTTCCAATGTCTGCTAAAAGAAAAACGTCTTCCTTTTTGTATTTATAAATATATCTTCTATAAATAGTAGTTATAAAAACACTTATTAAATATAATAAAACAATTAAAATAAAATTTTGTTTTTTATAAAAATTCATTTAACATTAGATTTTTACTTATTGAAATAAAGGGAGTAAAATACTCCCTTTATTTATTGAAATGATTATTTTTTAACGCACCCCATGGTGCCGAAAATATACAACACCTTGTCCAAATAAGTTAAGACAATTTACTGTTCCACCAATTAGCCAACCAATACTATACAATAAAGAGTCTGAAACTTCAGAACCGCCATTAATTGATAATAATTCATCGTTTTTTAATTCCTCAATTGAAATAAGATTTTTCATTTTATAAAGTTTAATAATAAGATTATAGATGTTTAAATTTAATAATAAAATTATCGGTTTCTTCCTGCATTGTAGCCACTAGAAAACGCATCCCATGAACCACTTGGATTACTTAAAATATCATAAGCTATTCCTGCAGCAAACCAGATAATTATAGGATGTAATCCCCCCTCCAATTCTCTCTGCTCAACAGTAGTCAACTCCTGAACACCGAATTTTTCTAAATTTTTCATGTTTAAAATTGTTTTAAAAGTTTAATAAAATTGTTTGTTATTCTATCAAAACCTTGTTTTGCCAAACAATGCTTCTTGCGTCCAAGAATCGTTTTGATAGTGCAAACATAGTCTCGTTCACTGCACAAACCTTGCAGTCTGAAAAAGAATAGGTAAAAATTTCAAAAAACTAATAAATTTTTATTTTCTCATGTTGAAAACCATCGTGCAAATATACAAAACCTGCATAAATATCACGCAATTCATTTTGCACCATTACTTGCACCGTTACATTTACTAATAAATCGAAAGGTTCACTGTAAAAGTAACTTTGTGTTTTTCGGTTATATTGTATGGGTGCATCCAATTCTTTTAACTGTTCTAAGCAATTGTACAGCTGCCTTTCGCTGATGTGTAATTTTTCAGCAAAAAATTCTGGTGTACCTGTTTTGTGTACTTTAATCAATTCATGTACTTTTCGCAATCTTTCTATTTGTTTTAGTGTGTTCATAAAATGTTGAATGTTAAATTTTGAATGGGTTATGATTTTATTTTATTTATATTAGGTAGTTCGGCTTCGCTTGCTAACCAAACGCAACCAACGGTTAAACTTTTAGTTTTTAGTTTTTCACTTTTAGTTTTTCACTTTTAGCTTTTCACTTTTAGTTTTTCACTTTTAGCTTTTCACTTTTAGTTTTTCACTTTTAGCTTTTCACTTTTAGTTTTTCACTTTTAGCTTTTCACTTTTAGTTTTTCACTTTTAGTTTTTCACTTTTAGCTTTTCACTTTTAGTTTTTCACTTTTAG
>DYPB01000243.1 GCA_020720185.1 Flavobacterium psychrophilum
CTGGCGAAATTGTAATTAACTCCATTGATCAAGACGGAGTCATGAAAGGGTTTGACATGAATTTGATTGATAAAATTACAGAAAAAATTACAATTCCAGTTACTGTTTTAGGTGGTGCAGGGTCGTTGCAAGATATTAAAAAGATAATAGACAAGTATAAAATTATCGGTGTTGCCGCTGGAAGTCTTTTTGTTTTCAAAGGAGTTTATAAGGCAGTACTTATTAATTATCCAGCAAAAAAAGAAAAAGAAGAACTCTATAAATAATTATATGCAATTTACAAATAAAACACTTCTGATAACAGGTGGTACTGGTTCTTTTGGAGCCGCAGTTCTTAATAAATTTTTAGATACAAACCATTTTAAAGAAATCCGTATATTTTCGCGCGATGAGAAAAAGCAAGACGATATGCGTAATATTTATAAAAATGACAAATTAAAATTTTATATAGGAGACGTAAGAGATTTAAGTAGCGTAGAAAAAGCAATGAGAGGTGTAGATTATGTTTTTCACGCTGCTGCACTAAAACAAGTGCCGTCATGCGAATTTTTCCCAATGGAAGCCGTAAAAACTAACGTTATGGGAACCCAAAACGTAATTGATGCCGCCGTAAAATACGAAGTAAAAAAAGTAATTTGTTTAAGTACAGACAAAGCCGCTTATCCTATAAACGCAATGGGAATATCTAAAGCAATGATGGAAAAAGTTGCAGTTGCAGCATCAAGAAATCTTGAGAAAACAACCGTTTGTCTCACCAGATATGGCAATGTAATGGCGTCAAGAGGATCAGTAATTCCTTTATTTGTAAAACAAATTCAATCAGGAGATTCTATTACTATTACCGACCCAAATATGACCCGCTTTCTTATGTCACTCGATGAAGCTGTAGATCTAGTTCTGTTTGCCTTCGAACACGGAAATTCGGGCGATTTATTTGTAAATAAAGCTCCAGCAGGAACCATTAGAGATTTAGCACAAGCTTTGAAGGAATTATTTAAAGCGGAAACATCAATCAAAATAATTGGAACCCGTCACGGAGAAAAGCTATACGAAACACTTTGCACCAGAGAAGAAATGCTAAAAGCAGAAGATATGGGATATTTTTATCGTATTCCTGCCGATAATAGAGATTTGAACTATGCACAATATTTCTCGGAAGGAGAATCTGCCATTGCAGAAGTTGAAGATTATCATTCTCATAATACAAAACAATTAGGTGTAGAAGGAATGAAAAAACTATTGCTTAATCTTCCCCTTATTAAAAAAGAAATTTTTGGAGAAGATAATCTTTTACAATATTCAGAATAAAGATGTATCCAAGTTTTATAAACGGGAATAATCATCAAGATAATAGAGGGAATTTAAAATACAATAACAACTTTAATCTATCTCAAATAAAACGAATGTATGTAATAGAAAATGCAAACATTCATCTAAAAAGAGGTTGGCAAGGTCATAAAATAGAACAAAGATGGTTTTCTGCCGTAGCTGGAAAATTTAAAATAATGTTATTAAAGGTTGACAATTGGGAAAATCCATCAGTAAATTTAGAACTTATTACTTTCGAAATAAATTCAGTAAATTTAGATGTACTTCACATCCCTGCAGGATACATAACTTGTATTCAGGCTAAAGTAGAAAACTCTAAATTGGTAGTAATGGCAGACTATATTTTAGGGGAGGTCAATGATGAATATAAATTTAGTCTAGAACAATTTGAATGTTCTAAAAATGTAAAGGAAAAATGAAAAAAATTGGAATTACAGGGCAAAACGGATTTGTAGGAAATCATTTGTACAATACTTTGGGATTGTCTCCTGATGATTTTGAAAGAATCGAATTTAGAAAAGATTTTTTTGAAGATTCAAATCAACTGGATGCTTTTGTGGAACAATGTGATGTTATTGTGCATTTAGCAGCAATGAATCGCCACGAAAGTCAAGAATTTATCTATGAAACCAATATAGAATTGGTAAAACGTCTTACAGCTTCTTTAGAAAGGACATCTTCAACAGCACATGTGTTTTTTTCTTCTTCTTCTCAAGAAGAGAAAGATAATTTGTACGGGAAATCTAAAAAAGAAGGAAGGCAAATACTAACTAATTGGGCCAAAAATAATAACG
>DYPB01000064.1:0-6828 GCA_020720185.1 Flavobacterium psychrophilum
TGGAATTGCTATGTATTTAAGAGGAATTTATGAAATGTATAGTTTTTGATTAAAACATCATACAATAATCTTCTACAAAACTACAAAATAAATTTATAAAAATTGATTCTAAATTATTTTCGTTTTTTTATTACAATGACGGTTCTAATACAATTAAGGAAATTTAGAATAGAACACAAGAGATGCTAAAAGCAAAAAAGCTATCCACAAAAGTGGAAAGCTTTTCATTGGTTTTAACTACTAAACCATTTGTTACGCTTTTGGCGTAACGAAAACAACACAACAATCATTATCTCTATAAAGAGACTTTTGGGCAAAAAAGTTTTCATTTTCAGAAAACTTTTTAGAACTGCTTTTGCGGTCTGGACGGGACTCGAACCCGCGACCTCCGCCGTGACAGGGCGGCATTCTAACCAGCTGAACTACCAGACCATCTCTTAATTCAAGGTTGCAAAGATAATACCTATTTTTAATTCTGCAAGTGTTTTTGATAAAAATATTTGTTAAACTATTCAATTATTATTTAAAAGTTTGTTTTTCAACTAAATATGAAGTTAAAATTTTTTCAAATCCTTCATCAACCGCTACTGGAACATATTTTATTTTATTCTGTGTGCATGTTAATGCTAGTTTGTTAAAGTATTTCTCGGTTTGTTTTTGATATTCCTCCTTTACATTGTCTGCAAAAATATTAATAATCTCTCCTGTTTCAAGGTCTATGAATTTTCTTGGAGTATTGTCAAAATTAAAATTCAGTTCTGTTTTTTTATCAATAATGTGAAATAAAACTATTTTGTGTTTGTTGTATTTAAGGTGTTGTAAAGCCGTAAATAATTTGTCATCGTCTGTTTGTTGGAAAGAATCTGTAAACAAAATTATCATTGATCTGCGATGTATTTTCTCAGCAATTTGATGTAATAATGTTGCGGTATTGGTGGTTTTTGTCTTTCGTTTATCAACCAACAATTCTTCTAATTTATTGATAATCATTCTATAATGTCTGTCAGAACCTTTCTCTGGGCTGTAAAATTCATATTCGTTAGAAAAAATGCTTAAACCCACGGCATCTCGTTGTTTTTTTAATAAGTTCATCAATACGGCTGCCGCTAATACCGAAAAACCAATTTTG
Organism: Flavobacterium psychrophilum; assembly: GCA_020720185.1. Taxonomy (GTDB): domain Bacteria; phylum Bacteroidota; class Bacteroidia; order Flavobacteriales; family Flavobacteriaceae; genus Flavobacterium; species Flavobacterium psychrophilum_O. The sequence continues at coordinate 1,130 of DYPB01000064.1, forward strand.
TTTTCATAAAATTGTTGATTTTCATTTAATTTCGGATAGTGCATCGAACTAGAATTATCAATAATTAAATGGCATCGAAGGTTAGTTTCTTCTTCATATTTTTTTGTATATAAACGATCTGTTTTTGCAAATAGTTTCCAATCAATATGCTTGGTGCTTTCGCCTGCATTATACAATTTATGTTCAGCAAATTCAGCTGAGAAACCATGAAAAGGGCTTTTGTGCATACCTGAAATAAAACCCTCAACAACTTGATTTGCAAGCAATTCAAGATGTTGAAAACTGGATATAATTTTTATTTGGGATTCTATTTTCAATTTTTTTAAACTTTATTAATGGTTGGTTTTTAATTCTTCCGCAACTTTTTCTAATTCCATATACCAATCTTCTCCAAAACGGCGAATTAATGCTTCTTTTACAAATTTATAAATTGGTACAGCAAGTTCTTGACCTAATGTACAAGCATCGCTACAAATATCCCAACGGTCATAATTTACAGCAGCAAATTCGGTAAAATCTTTTACACGAATGGGATATAAATGGCATGAAACGGGTTTTTTCCAATCAACAATACCTTGATTATAGGCTTGTTCTATACCACAAAGGGCAGTTTTTCCATCAAAAATAACATACGCACAATCTTTGTTGTCTATCAAAGGAGTTTCTAATTCACCATCTGTACCTGTTGTCCAGCTGCCTTGTTTTTCAATGGCTTTGATGCCTTCTTGTCTTAAAAATGGTTTCACTTTTGGATAAATTTTCTCTAAAATTTTTGTTTCCCCTTCGTTTAGTGGTGCTCCTGCATCTCCATCCACACAACAAGCACCGCTACATGCTGATAAATTGCACACAAATTGTTTTTCAAGAATATCTTCGGACACTATGGTTTTTCCTAATTGAAACATATTTTTATTGAAAATTGTTTATAAATATAAAAAAATATTCTTTATAAGTTTGCAAACTTAATCATTCCTACATTTATAATTCAAAGTTCACAATTATTTTTATCTTTGCAAAAAAATAAAAATTCTTTTGAAAACCAATCTAAAATCTGTTTTTGTCGATTTTAAAGCCATTACCAAAGCTGGTTTGGCAATTAGTGTTTTATTTTCGTCTGTTGCGGGCTATTTATTAGCCTTTGACGATGAAAATCCATTTTCTTGGAAAACCCTAATTTATCTAATAATAGGAGGGTATTGTATGGTTGGTGCCTCCAATGCTTATAATCAAATTATTGAAAAAGATTTAGATAAATTGATGGACAGAACTAAAAACCGTCCGATTCCAGCAGGGCGAATGACTGTAAATGAAGCTCTTACGGTTGCAATTTTATTAACAGTTATTGGTATTGTTTTATTGTGGCTAATAAATGAAAAAGCAGCAATGTTTGGAGCGATTTCAATTTTTTTATATGTAAGTTTCTATACACCGCTAAAAACTGTAACCCCTTTATCCGTATTTGTCGGAGCCTTTCCGGGAGCCATTCCTTTTATGCTAGGCTGGGTAGCGGCCACAGGACATTTTAGCATCGAGGCAGGAACTCTTTTCTTGATTCAGTTTTTTTGGCAATTCCCCCATTTTTGGTCAATTGGTTGGTTTTTATACGATGATTACTCAAAAGCAGGATTTTTTATGTTACCAACAGGCAAAAAAGATACATCTACAGCTTTGCAAACAATTTTATACACGGTTTGGTTAATCATTGCTTCATTAATACCTGTTTTGCACCGAACAGGAAACTTATTCATATCACCAATATCAGGGATTTTAGTGTTTTTATTAGGAATTTGGATGCTTGTTTTTGCAGTAAAATTATACCAAAAACGAACCGCAGAAGCCGCAAAAACATTAATGTTAGTGAGTGTAAGTTACATTACTTTATTACAAATAATATATATAACAGATAAATTTTTAAGATGAATAATTTAGAAAAAATGACCAAACAAGACCATCAAGCACGAACAGCCCGATCGTACAAATTATTATTATTGGTATCAATGGTTGGTATAATAATGATTTTTGCAGGATTAACCAGTGCTTTTGTTGTGTCAAAATCAAGAGAAGATTGGTTACAAAACTTTCAATTACCAATCGCTTTTTTTTGGAGTACCGCAGTAATTATTATTAGCAGTATTTCGTTTCATTTTGCAAAAATGGCAATAAAAAAAGATGATAAAAAAACCACAACTATCTATTTATTAATTACATTAGCACTTGGATTGTTGTTTGTTTATTTGCAATTTCTCGGCTTCGGAAATGTTATCCAAATGGGATTTTTTCCAACAGGACAATCCAGTACAATAACAACAACATTTTTATTTGTACTTGCAATTGTACATTTAGTTCATCTTTTTGGCGGACTAATTTCTTTGCTAATAATTATTTACAAACATTATAAACAAAAATACACCGCTGCTAATTATCTTGGCATAGAACTTGGAGTTATGTTTTGGCATTTTCTCGATGCTTTGTGGATTTATTTATTTCTATTTTTATGTTTCTTTAAATAAAATAAAACCGTTTTAAATTATATTTTTCATAACAATCATATTATCAGAATTTAAAAATGAAATACAATAGAATTCTTCTAAAATTAAGTGGCGAAGCATTAATGGGTAATCGTCAATATGGTATAGACCCTGTTAGATTAGCAGAATATGCCGATGAGATTAAGCAAATTCACGACAAAGGAATACAGATAGCCATAGTTATAGGGGGTGGAAATATTTTCAGAGGAATAGCGGGTGCCAGTAACGGAATGGACAGAGTTCAAGGAGATTATATGGGAATGCTTGCTACGGTTATTAACGGAATGGCATTGCAAGGAGCTTTAGAAGATAAGGGTATGCTAACCCGTTTACAAACTGCCCTAAAAATTGACGCTATTGCCGAACCATATATAAAAAGAAGAGCTGTGCGGCATCTTGAAAAAGGAAGAATTGTAATTTTTGGTGCAGGTACAGGAAACCCTTATTTTACAACCGATACCGCTGCTGTTCTTCGTGGTGTAGAAATAAATGCCGATGTGATTTTAAAAGGAACTCGAGTTGACGGTGTGTATAATGCTGATCCCGAAAAAGATAAGACCGCAATAAAATACGATGTTATTTCTTTTGAAGATGTTTTAAAAATGGGCTTAGAAGTAATGGATACTACGGCATTTACATTAAGCCAAGAGAATAAGTTGCCAATAGTTGTTTTTGATATGAATAAAGGAGGAAATTTATTGAAAATTTGTAACGGAGAAAATATAGGAACAATCGTAAAATAGGTAAATTGCAAATATGAAATTAGATAGAAAAGAAATTTTAAAAACCCTTGAAAGCATTAGTATTGCTGGCGAAGGTAAAAATATGGTTGAAAGCGGTGCGGTAACAAATGTAGTAACTTTTGGAGATGAGGTAGTGGTAGATTTAACCTTATCAACCCCTGCAATGCACATTAAAAAACGGGCTGAAGATGATATTAAGAAACTATTGACAGAAAGATTTTCGGTATCAAAAATCAAAATAAATGTAAAAATAGAGGTAAAAGAAAATCCAAACCAAATAAAAGGAAAAGCAATACCTGGAATTAAAAACATTATAGCTATCGCCTCTGGAAAAGGCGGTGTAGGTAAATCGACGGTAACCGCAAATTTAGCCGTAACACTTGCTAAAATGGGGTTCAATGTAGGTATTCTTGATGCCGATGTTTATGGGCCATCGATGCCCATAATGTTTGATGTTGAAGACGCAAAGCCAACATCAATAAGCATTGACGGAAAATCAAAAATGAAACCAATAGAAAGTTATGAGGTAAAAATATTATCTATTGGGTTTTTTACCTCTCCAAGTCAAGCCGTAATTTGGCGTGGACCAATGGCTTCAAAAGCACTGAATCAAATGATTTTTGATGCTGACTGGGGCGAATTAGATTTTATGCTAATAGATTTGCCACCAGGAACAGGAGATATTCACCTATCAATTATGCAATCGTTACCAATAACGGGAGCAGTAGTTGTAAGCACCCCACAAGCAGTTGCTCTTGCCGATGCTAAAAAAGGGGTTTCAATGTTTATGTCAGATGCAATAAATGTACCTGTTCTTGGAATTATAGAGAATATGGCTTATTTTACACCTGTCGAACTACCTGAAAATAAATACTATATTTTTGGACAAGAAGGAGCAAAAAACTTGGCAACAGATTTAGAAATTCCTTTTTTAGGAGAAGTTCCAATAGTGCAAAGTATAAGAGAAGCAGGCGATTATGGTCGTCCAGCAGCTTTACAAAACGGATCAATTATTGAGACTATTTTTCAGGAAATAACTAAAAATGTAGTTCAAGAAACTATAAACCGAAATCAAGAATTGCCACCAACTGAAGCCATAAAAATAACTACAATGGCAGGATGCAGTTCTGTAAAAAAATAAAAGAAGAACCCACCTTAAGTAAAACCTGTCTGAAATGGATAGCCCCACTTGTAGTTTTGCGGATAGACACGCCTAAATCTCCTTGATAATTAAGAAAAATAACAACTAAATATTTTTATTTCTTATTTTTCATTATTTTTACCATACCTACCACTCAAAACCCATAAACTCAAGCCTAAAATTGAAAGCAACCTATCACAAATACATTTTACAATTCAAAAACCCATCAGGAACCTCCCGGGGAGTATTATTAGAAAAAGAATCATGGTTTATCAATCTCGAAAATAATGGTAAAAAAGGCATTGGCGAATGTAGTCTATTAAAAGGATTGAGCATTGACGATAGACCCGATTATGAACAAAAATTACAGTGGACCTGCAACAATATTCATCTTGGAGTTGAAGAACTTTGGAATCAATTAATCGAATTTCCTTCCATTCAATTTGGGCTCGAAATGGCTTTCAAATCATTAGAAGTCAATAATTTAGATATTCTTTTTCCGTCAAGTTTTACCGCTGGAAAAACATCAATTCCAATAAATGGCTTGGTTTGGATGGGAGATAAAAATTTTATGTTAAACCAAATTAAAGATAAAATTGCAAGTGGTTTTAGTTGTATCAAAATAAAAATTGGAGCAATAAATTTTAACGACGAATTGAATTTAATTAAATTTATCAGACAAAACTTCGATTCGAATCAAATAGAAATTCGGCTCGATGCCAATGGTGCTTTTGACAACAAAACGGCATTAGAAAAATTAATCCAATTATCCCAATTTCAAATACATAGCATTGAACAACCTCTTAAAAAGGGAAGTGATTTTTATCCTGAAATTTGTAAAAAATCGCCCATTCCAATTGCTTTAGACGAAGAACTAATTGGCATATTCACATTAACAGAAAAAGAAAAATTATTAGAACAAATAAAACCACAATATATAATACTGAAACCCAGTTTTATAGGCGGTTTTAAAGGAACAAAACAATGGATTAACCTTGCCGAAAAGTTTGAAATAAATTGGTGGATAACATCAGCATTAGAAAGCAACATTGGCTTGACCGCCATTGCACAATGGACTTTTTTGCAAGAAAATAAATTGCCACAAGGGCTTGGAACAGGCGGTTTATATACTAATAATTTCAAAACAAATTTGAATATAAAAAATGGAGAACTATGGTTTGAATAAATTTTAAAAAAAATAGTACTTTTGGAATTTTATAATCAACAATAAAAAAACTATCAACAGTAGACGGCTATCTTGCAAAAGGAATTATTGAAGAACATCAG
>DYPB01000064.1:6928-12313 GCA_020720185.1 Flavobacterium psychrophilum
AAAACTATCAACAGTAGACGGCTATCTTGCAAAAGGAATTATTGAAGAACATCAGCAGGATTATGAAAAAGCAGAGAGCAATTATAAAGCAGCATATAATATTGGAAAATCGAAAAGCTGTTATCAAAAACTATATAATATTTGTATTAAACAAAAAAAAAGCCCCCCAGCCCCCTAATGGTGAGCAAAATAGATTACTTATTAAAATAAAAAATATGACTAATAATAACGCAATAAATTCAAGTTCAACAACTCCCCCTTCGGGGGGTGGGGGGCTACATTTTATAGCCATTGGAGGCTCAGCAATGCACAATTTAGCACTTGCTTTGCACAACAAAGGATATCAAGTTACAGGATCTGACGATGCAATTTTTGAACCCTCAAAAACACGATTAGCTCATAAAGGAATTTTACCTATCGAATTAGGCTGGTTTCCTAACAAAATCACCACCGATATCGAAGCCGTAATACTCGGAATGCACGCAAAAGCAGATAACCCAGAATTGTTAAAAGCACAAGAATTAGGGTTAAAAATATATTCGTATCCAGAATTTTTATATGAACAATCCAAAAACAAAACCCGTGTAGTCATTGGCGGAAGCCACGGAAAAACAACAATAACATCTATGATTTTACATGTAATGCACTATCATAATATTGCTGTTGATTATATGGTTGGAGCACAATTAGAAGGTTTTGATACTATGGTGCATCTTACGGAGCAAAATGATTTTATTGTTTTAGAAGGAGATGAATACCTGTCATCACCGATGGATTTAAGACCAAAATTTCATTTATACAAACCAAATATTGCTTTAATATCAGGTATTGCCTGGGATCATATTAATGTTTTTCCTACCTATCAAAATTATGTAGAACAGTTTGAAATATTTATTCAAAAAATTACAAACGGAGGAATTTTAGTTTATAATCAAGAGGATCCCGAAGTAAATCGAGTGGCAGAAGCCGCTACTAATCCTATAAGAAAAATACCTTATTGTACACCAAACTACAAGGTTGAAAAAGGAATAACATTACTCGAAACTCCTGAAGGCAATATGCCGATTGAAGTTTTTGGGGCACATAATCTCAATAATTTGGCTGGTGCAAAATGGATTTGTCAAAATATGGGAGTTGATGAAGCTGATTTTTATCAAGCCATTGCCAGTTTTAAAGGTGCTTCTAAAAGATTAGAAAAAATTGCCGAAAGTACCAATAAAGTTGCCTACAAAGATTTTGCCCATTCCCCAAGTAAAGTTGCTGCAACAACAAAAGCTGTTAAAGAACAATATCCAGACAGACAGTTAATTGCGTGTTTAGAATTGCATACTTACAGTAGTTTAAACGCCGAATTTTTAAAAGAATATGAAGGATCCTTACAATATGCTGATGTAGCGGTGGTATTTTACTCACCCGATGCTGTAAAAATTAAACGATTGGATGAGGTTTCATTGAATCAAATTTCTGAAGCATTTAACCGAAAAGATTTAATAATTTATACCAATCCTACAGATTTTAAAAACTATTTATTTTCATTAAATTTTGAAAATTCTGCTTTATTATTAATGAGTTCGGGCAATTATGGCGGTCTAAATTTTGATGAAGTAAAAGGATTGATTTTAAAATAGAAATAATGTCAGACAAAGAAAATTTTCAGATGATTTCATATCATAAAATGCGAATAATAGTAGGCATATTAGGCGTTTCATTGCCATTTACATTATTGTTCGGAAACTTGATAATTAACAATTTAAACCTATTAAATAATCCTTTTCTTTTAAAAAATTGTTATACAATTTATCAACCCAATGGAAGTTTTAAAGATACCATCTCCGACTATTATTACACCACAGTAGGCGAATTATTTGTAGGCACGCTCTGTGCGGTGGCTTTTTTTATGTTTTCATACAAAGGTTATAAAAAAAGAGCAGGAGAGTTCTGGCCATCGGATAATTTTATGGTTAATTCCGCAGGAATATGTGCTTTGGGTGTAGCAATTTTTCCTACTACAAACAGTTGTGTTTCAGATAATTTAAGAACATTTATCAGTAGTCAATTTGTTGGCTATATTCATTATGGTTTTGCTACTTTATTCTTTGTTTCATTAACAATAGTATCGTTGGTTAATTTTAGACGAACCAAAGTTATATCAGAATTTGGCACAAAAAAATCTCATAAATACTATAAATTTTGTGGAATAGGTATGTTAGTTTCAATAATTTGCATGGCACTTTATTCTTTCACCTCTTTAAAGAATAATGTATTTTTAAATCAAATACACATTGTTTTTATTCTCGAAACACTTGCATTGTTATTTTTTGGAACCTCATGGATAATAAAAGGAATAAAGGCAAATGATTAAAAGTTAGTAGAAATTTTGTACTTTTGCAATTAATTTAATTACAAAAAATATCATATCATGTTAAAGAAAATTTTAAAAATTACAGGAATCGTATTAATACTATTAATAGTAGCCTTGTTTGCTATTCCGTATTTTTTTAAAGACCAAATTAAAGAAAAAATCACTCAAACAATTAATGAAAATCTTGATGCAAAAGTATCTTTTTCGGAAGCAGATTTAAGTTTGTTTAAAAATTTCCCATCAGCAAGCATTTCTTTAAATAAATTAATTGTTATAAATAAAGCTCCTTTTGAAGGTGATACTTTGGTATCATTAGACGAATTGAATTTAAAAATGTCTATTTCAGAATTGTTTAAAGGCAAAAATCAACCTATGAATATTGAAGGAATAGCGTCAAAAAATGGTTTGATAAATATCATTTTTAATGAAAACGGCCTAGGAAATTTTGATATTGCACTAAAAGACAAAAAACCAGCCACATCTGGAAAATCGGAACCATTAGCCTTAAAAATTTCAAATTATAGTATCGAAAATTTTGAATTTAGATTTACAGACAAAGCATCAAAGATAAAAATGGTGCTTGACTCTATAAATCATTCAGGAACAGGAGATATGAGTAAAAATGTAGTTGATTTAGACACCAAATCGACAGCAAAAATATCATTAGAAATGGATAAGGTAAATTATATGAAAAATATAAAATTATCTCTCAATGCCGTTTTAGGATTGGATTTAGAACATCAAAAATATACCTTTAAAGAAAATAAAGCAAAAATTAACGAATTGCCATTAGAATTTAATGGGTTTATTCAAATGATAACGGGCGGACAAACATATGATTTAACTTTTAAGACACCAACTTCATCGTTTGAAAACTTTTTAGGCTTAATTCCAGCAGCGTATGCCAGCAAATTAGACGGAGTAAAAACAACTGGAGATTTTACTGTTATTGGTTTTGCAAAAGGAACAAAATCAGAAACTACAATACCAAAATTCAATATTGCAATAGCTTCAAATAATGCCTCATTTCAATATCCAAATTTACCAAAATCCGTTAAAAATATTGTTATTGATACAAAAATTATTAATGAAACAGGCTTGATGCCAGACACTTATATAAATCTTGACAAACTTTCTTTCGCTATTGATCAAGATGTTTTTTCAGCAAAAGCAAATGTTAAGAACATGACAACCAACGCATTAGTAGATGCAGCAATGAAAGGAACGATAAATTTAGGAAATTTATCGCAAGCGTACCCTATGAAAATGAAAATACCAATGACGGGTATTCTAAACGCAGATGTTACCACAAATTTTGATATGCTATCAGTTACCAATAGTGAATATCAAAACATAAAAAACGCAGGTACAATGGCACTTTCAGGTTTTAAATATATTGACGATAAAGGAAAAGCAATGAATATCAGCAAAGCTATTATACATTTTAATCCGAGTACTGTTAATTTACAACAATTTAATGCTACAACAGGAAAAAGCGATATTGCAATTACGGGTATTCTAGAAAATTTTTATGGATTTATGTTTAAAAATCAAGAGTTAAAAGGAAACTTTAATATGATTTCTAATCAAATTTCCGTTTCTGATTTTATGACAACCGATGAACCTGCCAAAGAAACTACGACAACAAAAAAAGAGGCAATGAAAATTCCAGCTTTTTTAAATTGTTCAATAACCGCAAAGGCTAACACGGTTTTATACGACAATTTAACCCTGAAAGATGTTTCTGGAAAATTATCAATAAGCAACCAAACAGTAACTTTACAGAATGTAAGAACTGCTATTTTTGGCGGTGCAATTACATTTAATGGAGCCGTTTCTACTAAAAATAAAGTACCATCGTTTAATATGAATCTTGGTTTGGATAAGGTTGATGTTGCCTCAACATTTACACAACTTGAAATGTTGAAAAAAATTGCTCCGATAGCAAATGTAATTACAGGAAAATTAAATTCAACCATAAAACTGAACGGAAACCTTGATGCCATTGCATTAACCCCTGATTTAAAAACTATTTCAGGTGATTTAATAGGGCAACTTTTAGGAGCTTCTGTTAAATCTGAAAACTCGCCCTTGCTTTCTGGATTAACCTCAAATTTAAAGTTTTTAGATATGAAAAAACTCAATTTGAATGATGTAAAAGGTGTTTTTAGTTTTAAGGACGGTAAGGTTTCTTTAAAACCAATGGATATAAAATATCAAGATATTAAGGCAACCATTGGTGGCACACATGGTTTTGATCAAAGTATGAATTATAACATTAAAATGGATGTTCCTGCCAAATATTTAGGAAGTGAGGTCGGAAATTTATTAGCTAAAATATCTCCTGCCGATGCTAGCAAAATTGAAAATATTCCGTTAACAGCTTTGTTGTCAGGTAGTTTTAGTAAACCAAATATTTCCACCGATATGAAAAGTGCTGCGACAAATTTAGCAACACAACTTGTTAAACAGCAAAAAGACAAACTGATTAACGAAGGAAAATCAAAATTAACCGACTTGTTAAATAAAAATAAAAGATCAGGAGATACTACTAAAACTAAAATTCCAGTTACAAAAGATGAGGTAAAAACGAAAGCCAAAGATTTGCTTAATGGATTATTTAGAAAATAAATGCCATAAACTATTAACCTAGCGACAATATTTCGTAAAAATTCAATATCTTTTGGGTATGAAAAAAATAGATTTTCGTACATTATCAGAACAAGAGCAGTTAGGTTTTCGTAAGCAAGCGATTAACTGATAAAATCAGGTATAAAAAAAAGGAGAAGTTGCTCAAATAATAGATGTTCGAGGAGGTTCAATTTCTGAATGGTGTAAAAATTATAAAGAGAATGGCATCAAAAGGCTTTCTTCTAAAAAAGGAGGTGTTAAATCAGAAGACAAAAAACTTTTGAGTACCAAACAAGAGCAAGAAATTCAGAAAATGATAATTGATACAATTCCAAACCAGTTTAACCCAAATTACGCATTAGACTTCGTTATGAAAACTCAAAATGCAATAA
>DYPB01000244.1 GCA_020720185.1 Flavobacterium psychrophilum
CTATTTTTTATAATTTGTCGGTCGGTTTTGCGGTTCGCTACAATGACGCCTAACGTTTCGGGGCTTGGCGAAGGCGGCGATTACGAAGCATAAAACTGTCTGCCACCACTGAACTTGATACGAAGCACAAATGTTCAATTAACCACTGAACCGCCACTTTTGCCAAACCCCTGTTAGGCGATGGTGCTTATTTTTTCCAATTTCCGAATTTTTTATTTGCATTACCATATACTAAAATGCGATTACTAAATTCAGAAGTTTTTTGTATTTTATCGAAAAGTAAATTTAACATTCGAGGTTTTAGCATATTGAAACGAACTTGCCTATAATGAATTGTGCTATCATTACGCATTTCCAATTCTGCTAAATTTCTTCCTTCATATTTAAAGATTACTTTTTGTTCTGGAACTTGGTTTTTTGCAATAGCTTTTGAATTTGTTACTTCAACTGCATCAGCAAATACTTCAACGACATCTTTACTTAAAAAAACATGATATTTATCATCGTGTCTAATTGTCAAGTAATTTACCTCACCACCATTAAACATTGATTTATTTATGAATGTTTTCACTCTTCGTTTTTCTTGAAGTAATACAGATAATTCTCTCATTGGAATTCTGCATTTTTCTTTTGCTTCAAGTTTGTTCAATTGATATTCTTCAAAATCCAATGGAAATGCATCAATGCATTTAATTAATAGTTGACCAATCCCATTCATAGTTTGAAAAAAATCATCGTTTTGAAATCTGTTTATTCCATAAAGAAATAACTGCCATTTTTTAGCACCACTTTTTAAAGAATGAGCATCTCCACTTGGGTCAATAACGTCTTTTTTAGCAACTGCATCATTTTTATAATCATTATCTAATCCGATTAATAATGCGAACTCTAAAGCGTCGTCATGTCCTTTTTGTCTAACTTTTCTTGCGTCATCACTTGATAATCCTCTTTTTGCCATTATGGTAATTTGTATATTAATAATTCGTGTGATTTTTTTATATGACTTCCATTATTATCTTTTAGTCTATTTTCTCCAATTCTTGTATCTCCTTGACTAAAAGTGTATTGCCATTCAGGTGTTGTAAATGGAAAATCTTTATACCATTCACGAATTACACTACAATCATTATATGATAAAACAAAACCACCTTTATGGTTTAATAATAAATCTCTTAATTTTTCGTGGTCAAAATTTTTGTGATGTATTGGAAAGTTTCTATGTGGATATAAACCTACAAAAGTTTTACTATCACCATCTAAATAATATGGTGGGTCTAAATAAAAAAAATCGTTTGGATATTTTTCAAATACTTTTTCAAAGTCACAACACTCAACAGTAATATTATCAAGTTTTAATTTTCTTGATTTTTCAATCATAGTGTTGTACTTACTTTCTTGTAAATATACTGATGATGGCCACCCTAAAAAATGTGGACCGTACGAAGTATTATGGTTAAAGAAAAATAAGGAAGCAAGTTCAGTTAAATTTTTAATGCTACGATTTTTAATAATTTGACCTGTCTTTTTATCCCATTGGTCTTTCATAATATTTTTAATATCTAAAAAGCTTTCTTTTGTTGGCTGATAAGATTTTAGATACTTATATGTTTTTTCAGGATTTGTAAATTGTTGTTGCCAATAATTTACTAGCATGTCAAAAATGTCAAATCCTTTTACTTCTAAATCTAACTCTTTTGCACAAGCAATTTCGAAAGAACCACCACCAAAAAAAGGAGAAATAATTCTTTCTAAATTATTTGGTAATAATTCAACGATTAAACCCACAGCAAGTGTTTTACCTCCTGCATATCTTAAAGGAGTTCCTTTAAGATATCTTTTGTATTTCTGCTTTCCTGTTGGACTTTTTAAAGATTTTAAAAACGCTTCTTTTTTAAGTTGAAAATCTGTAAAATTCTCTTTTTCAAAATCAATTTTGTATTCTACTAACGGCTCATTTACAACTTCCATCCCTTATTTTTTATTTTCACAAATCTATTAAAAAAGAAATTGTTTTCATAATTTTGTTTATATTTCATTTCGTCAATCAGCATCTCGCCTAACGGTCGGGTATTTGCGAAGAAGCGGATTAAAATGCACGAATGTTCAATTTA
>DYPB01000245.1 GCA_020720185.1 Flavobacterium psychrophilum
AAATACATTACAAAATACATAGTAGAAAATACTGTTGGTGCACTTTGCACCGAAAAGAAAACCGTGTTACAGATTAAAGGACTATTAATTGATGATACTTATTATGTACAGACGCACGGCCGTGCGTCTCAACGAAAACTTAACCAGAAAGGCAAAGATTTATTTGAAACCTTACAAAACTACAAAAATTGGCTTTTAACGCTCAAAATACTCGACCCCGCTTGCGGTAGCGGTGCTTTTCTTAACCAAACGCTCGATTACCTGATAGCAGAACATAAAGAAATTGACAACATAATTTCGGAACTCACGGGCGATAAAATGCGCATGTTCGATACCGACAAACAAATACTTGAAAACAACATTTTTGGTGTGGACATTAACGAAGAAAGCGTTGAAATTGCAAAACTTTCTCTTTGGTTACGTACAGCACAGCGCGGCAGACCCCTTTCCGACCTTTCGGGAAACATAAAATGCGGAAACTCACTCATTGACGACCCCAAAGTGGCAGGTGAAAAGGCGTTTGATTGGAAAAAAGAATTTCCTCAGATATTTAAAGAAAAGCAGAAAAAAATTCATCACATTACTTGGGTAACACATAATTCAAGAACATCGCAACGAATGATTGATTACAAAGTAAAAAAAGGCGATGCCGTATGGTTCGATGAAGAGGCAGAATTAAAAATTACCGAAATTATTTCCGGCATTGTAAAAGAAGACAATATTAATGTACTTTCATACAATATTTGTAAAGATCACGTACATATACTGTTAGTGTGCGAAGCGGAAGAACTGTCAAATATAGTACGAAAACTAAAAGGCAAGTCATCTCAGAAATATAAGGAGTATTTGCAAATACCCAAAGAAGAACAGTTTACGCTATGGGCACAAAAATACAACAACTCTTTTATAGAAGATGATGCGAAATTTTTTGCCACAATGGGATATATAGAAAAAAACAGAGAGAAACACGAACTGCCTTTGAACAAGGGGCTGCAGCCCCTTGTTCGGAAAATGATATGCACCTACGAACACGCTTTCCGTACCGAGTACAAAGGCGGGTTTGACGTAGTTTTGGGTAATCCGCCGTATAGGATTGTTTTTGAAACAGAAATAAAAGAATGTTTAGAAAATTCCTACCCAAGTTTTAGACGCAATAATGATTTGTATGTTGCATTTTTCGAAAAAAGTTTACAACTTATTAAAGACAAGAAATTTCTATCAATCATTACACCAAATACTTATGTTAGAGGAGAATATTTCAAGGAATTAAGAAATTTGCTAATAAAAAATCAAATAATTGAAGTAGTTGATTTTGGCAATAAAATGATTTTTGAAGACGCTAATGTATTCACGGCTATCATTAGTTTGAAAAAAGAAAAACAGCAAACAGGTTGGTTAATGAAAAGTGATTTAGATAGAGAAAAAGGCTGCGTAAAAGCCCGGACAAATTCATTCATTGCACGTAACGGGCTTTTTCTTAAACTTTCGAAATATCCAAAATTTCAGCAATTTTTCTTAATTAAAGATGTTGGCTACAATTACTGGACAGAAGGACGAGGAAAATCTCGTGCATCGGGTTCTATTGGCGATAAAGTTTTTTATAAGGGATCTAAATCTGATGACCGAGATATTCCATACATAAAAGGTTCTCAAATTCATAAGTATTATAATTCGTTACCGGTAAACTTCTTAAAACATAATTATAAAGATTTTCTTGATAAAAATGATACATTTCGTTTTACACCTGAAATTTTGGAGAAAGTACCGAAGATTATTTACCGACAAACTTCGAGTAAATTAATCTCAACTATTGATTTTAACGCTTATCATAACGATAAAACAGTACACTGTGTAATTTCAAAAGCGGAATATGAAACTAATATTGATTTAAAATTTGTACTCACATTATTAAATAGTAGTTTGCTTAATTATTATTACGACATACTTACAGAGGAAACCGGTAGGGTGTTTGCACAAGTTAAGACAATTTATATCAAAGATTTGCCTTATGTTTTAATTTCCAAAGAAGCTCAACACCCCTTCATCGAAAAAGCCGAATTAATGCTATCATTAAACAAAAAATTGCAAACAGAGAAACAAAAT
>DYPB01000065.1 GCA_020720185.1 Flavobacterium psychrophilum
TCTTTTTACCAATTTTGCGGACGGCAAAGGTAAAACCTTTTTTGCCTTTTGCAAACTTTTTATGAAGTTTTTTTTTAATCTTTTTTTAATGCACTGGATATTTGTGCTTTAGCAATTCTCTTTCTTTGGTAAATGCAAAATAACCTTTATCCATAGCCCCGATGGAAATGGAAATCCTGTCTCGTTTTTTTTTTAAACGAGACAGATTGTAATGGACAGCGGGTATGACTTTGGTAGAAATTGACTGATGTGAGGGCTCCAGAAAATGGGAAAAAATATTATTTTTTTGACCAAGTTTTGTTTAATTCGTCTAAATCAATTGGGTTTTTGGCTGATTGTGGAATAAGGATTCTGTTGTAAAATGCTCGATTGAGGATTGTTTCGATTAAATAATCTTCATTTATATCGTAAGGATGGTATTCTGTTTTTAGATTAAGATTAAAAACATGAGCGGTTTGATTACTCCAAAATGCCTTCCAACCGCTTTTATAATCTTTTATCAAATCATAGGCAGATATTCCAGTTTGTCTGTAAATTAATTTTATAAGTATTTGTCCTTGTTTTGTAGAAAGTTTTTTGAGTTGTGCGGTAAATTCATCTTCAAGGTAGTTGTTTACTATTTTTAGGTATTTTTTCTTTTCTTTATTGGTTTGTAATAATGACATATTTTTATTTAGTGCTGTTAATCTTTCGGCAGCAATTTTAGCAAACGGATAAGCTACATAAACACGCTTTTGTAATGATAAGAATGCTTTCTTATCTTCGGGATTTAATTTTACATTTTTAATTATTACATCTTGCAATAAGATTGGTTCGGATAAAATGGTGTCATTTTCGGTTAATGTGTAACCGAATGTTATTGTATCTTGAACTTGTGATTTTACGGTAAATGAATATAAAGATAAAAGTAGTAATATATAATTTTTCATTGTGATAAAAATATTTTACAAAATTATAGAATATTTATACAAATTTGATGCCAATTTTATAAATTCGCAAAAAATATAATTTAATATGAATTCAAAATCAATTTTAAACAAATCTTCATTAGCATTTTTAGAAAAATACTTAAATAGTGCTTCTCCTACTGGCTATGAATCTGATAATCAGAAACTCTGGATGGACTATCTAAAACCTTTTGTAAATACATTTATAACGGATACCTATGGTACGGCGGTTGGAGTAATTAATCCTGATGCTCCTTATAAGGTAGTAATTGAAGGACATGCAGACGAAATTGCTTGGTATGTTAATTATATTACCGAAGATGGTTTGATATATGTTATTAGAAATGGTGGCTCTGATCATCAAATTGCACCTTCAAAAAGAGTAAATATCCATACAAAAAAAGGAATTGTAAAAGGTGTTTTTGGTTGGCCTGCCATTCATACTCGAAATAGAAGTAAGGAAGAGGTGGCAAAAGTTGAAAACATTTTTATAGACTGTGGTTGTTCTAAAAAAGAGGAAGTTGAGGCACTTGGAGTTCATGTAGGATGTGTAATTACTTACCCTGATGAATTTATGATTTTAAATAAAAATAAATTTGTTTGCCGTGCTATTGATAATAGAATGGGTGGTTTTATGATTGCAGAAGTAGCTCGAATGTTACACGAAAATGGAATAAAATTACCTTTTGGACTGTATATTACTAATTCAGTTCAGGAAGAAGTAGGATTAAGAGGAGCTGAAATGATTACAAAAACTATCCGTCCAAATGTTGCAATAGTTACCGATGTTTGCCACGATTCTACTACACCAATGATTGATAAAAAAATTGAAGGTGAAATAAAAATTGGTAAAGGTCCCGTAATTACTTATGCACCAGCAGTTCAGAATAATTTACGAGAATTGATAATTGATACCGCACTTCAAAATAAAATTCCATTTCAACGCTTGGCTTCCAGCCGAGTTACAGGTACTGATACCGATGCATTTGCCTATTCTAACGGTGGCGTAGCATCTGCATTAATCTCATTACCATTGCGTTATATGCATACGACGGTTGAGATGGTTCATCGAGATGATGTTGAAAATGTGATAAAACTGATTTATGAAAGCTTGTTGAGAATTGAAAATAATGAAAGTTTCTCCTATTATAAGTAAGTAGTAAATTTTATTTATCTTTGCATAAATGAAAATTTAGACCTTTAAGAGATACGAACTGCTTTCGCAATCACCATAAAGATATGGAATTAGAAATTATACACCACAAAATACATGAAATTCGAGGTCAAAAAGTAATGCTTGATTTTGATTTAGCATTACTGTATGAAGTTGATACAAAAGTTTTTAAGCAATCTGTTAGGAGAAATATTAATAGGTTTCCTGAAGATTTTATGTTTGAACTAACAAAAGAAGAATATAATTCTTTAAGGTCACAAATTGTGACCTTAAAGAATGGAAGAGGGCAACATTCTAAATACACACCCTTTGCTTTTACCGAACAAGGAATTGCCATGTTATCCAGTGTTCTGAATTCCGAAAAAGCTATAAAGATAAATATTTCAATAATTAGGGCGTTTGTAACTTTTAGGCAATTTAGTTTGACCTATAATGAATTAAAAGAAAGAATTTTAGAAATCGAAAGTCAATTTCCAGAGATTTATCAAACGCTGAATTATTTAATTGACAAAGATAAAATTGCAGATCATAATATAAATAGAACTAAAATTGGTTTTAATAAATGACCAATCACGATAAGGTTAGCCCCGATAGTAGTGGAAATCCTGTCATTGCGAGGAACGAAGCAATCTGTTTCAAAAGATTGCTTCGTTCCTCGCAATGACAGATTGGAACGGATAGCGGGATTAGCTTCTGAAAAAAAACAATAACGAAGGTTATATTCCATAGATGGTTTATGATTAAAAATTTATGAAAATAATGAATATTGAACAAAACATTTTAAATACTGTCAATGAATGGCTTACCCCAACATTTGATACAGAAATACAAGAGGAAATTCAAAAACTAATGACAGAATCTCCAAAAGAATTGGAGGAGAGTTTTTATAAAAATTTAGAGTTTGGAACAGGGGGAATGCGAGGTGTGATGGGCGTTGGTACGAACAAAATCAACAAATACACGCTTGGTAAAAATACTCAAGGACTTTCGAATTATATAAAAACAGTTTTTGCAGGCAAAGATTTAAGCGTTGTTATTGCTTTTGACTGCCGTCATAATAGTAAATCGTTGGCAAAAGTAGTTGCCGATGTGTTTTCGGCTAATGGGATTAAGGTTTATTTGTTTTCGGATTTGCGACCAACGCCTGAGTTGAGTTTTGCCCTAAAACATTTGAAATGTCAGGCTGGAATTGTGCTTACGGCATCTCACAATCCCCCTGAATACAACGGATATAAGGTTTATTGGGAAGATGGTGGACAACTCGTACCACCACAAGACAAGGAAATTATTACAATAATTGAAAGTTTGAAATATAACGAAATTCAATTTACAGCAAATGAAAATTTGATTGAGTACATTGATAATGCAATAGATATTGCATTTATTGAGTCGTCAATTAAAAATGCAAGTTTTAATACCAATCCATCTGCAAAAGATGATTTGAATATTGTATTTACCTCATTACATGGCACTTCCATAAAATCGGTGCCACAAGTTTTGGAAAAAGCGGGTTATAAAAATGTAAATATTGTTGCCGAACAAGCCGAACCAGACGGTGATTTCCCAACAGTAAAATCGCCAAATCCGGAAGAACCAGAAGCCTTGAAAATGGCAATAGAATTGGCCGATAAATTACAAGCTGATATTGTTGTAGGAACTGACCCAGACTGTGATAGATTGGGAGTTGCCGTTAGAAACAATGAGGGTAAAATGACACTATTGAACGGCAATCAAACGATGATTTTGATGACCGAATTTTTATTAAACCAATGGCAAAAAGCAGGTAAAATTGACGGCAAACAATTTATTGGTTCTACCATCGTTTCGACACCAATGATGCACGAATTGGCAACTGCATATCAAGTTGAATGCAAAGTGGGACTAACTGGTTTTAAATGGATTGCAAAAATGATTAAAGATTTTCCAGAACTAGAATTCATTGGCGGAGGCGAGGAAAGTTTTGGATTTATGATAGGCGATTCCGTTCGAGATAAAGACGCAGTTGCCTCTACCTTACTCATCTGTGAAATTGCTGCACAAGCCAAAGAGAACGGAAGTTCGGTATATAACGAACTTCAAAAATTATTTGTTAAATATGGTTTTTATAAAGAACATTTAGTATCATTGGCAAAAAAAGGCATCGACGGATTGGCAGAAATCAATCAAATGATGGTCAATTTAAGAGAAAACCCATTGCAGAAAATTGCAGGACAACGAGTTGTAATGGTTGAGGATTATAAAAACTCGACAGCAAAAAATTTATTTACAAATGAGGTCGAAACAATGAAAACTCCAAAATCCGATGTATTAATTTATTACACCGAAGACGGAGCTAAAATTGCAGCCAGACCCAGTGGAACAGAACCCAAAATTAAATTTTATGTCAGCGTAAATGCTCCGTTAGACAAAATTGAAAACGCTCCAAAAATTGAAGTATCGTTAGACCAAAAGATTAAAAATATACTCATAGATCTAAAAATATAGTCTGTTTTTTAGAAGCAAAAAGTAAGGCATTTCAATTAGCCATTTTCCTGCTGTTCGTTTCAATCTTTTTTATAAAATTTGTGGTTACAAAACCACAAATTTTATAAAAAAGGATTTTCACTACCATCAGGGCTAAAAAAAATACCATTTGAATATTTATAACGGTTACAAAAATCTAAAACAATGATAGACAATAATTTAAAAAAAATATTTCCATACATAAAACCCTATAAATATCATGTGATTTCGAATGTAATTTACAATATTCTATATGCACTTTTTAGTACAATATCATTCATTACCCTTATACCAATGATGCAAGTTTTGTTTGATAATGCCGAAAAAGTAACTCAAAAGCCAGTTTTCAAATCAATTTTTGAAGTTACAAAATACGGAAAAGATTATCTCTATTTTTATATTACCGAATTGTCTAAAAATTATGGTCCCCAATACGCTTTATTATTAGTAGTTACATTAATAATTTCTACATTTTTACTAAAAAATTTATTCAACTATTTAGCCTCAAATCATTTAATGCAATTAAAAAATGGTGTTCTAAAAGATTTGCGAAATACCATGTATCATAAAATAATCGAATTACCTGTTTCATACTATTCCGAAAAAAGAAAAGGAGATATTATGGCAAGAATGTTAGGTGATGTAAATGAGGTTCAAAACTCATTTTTCTCAATTTTAGAGTTAATAGTAAAAGAACCTATGACAATCATTTTTACAATAATTGCAATGGTTGCCATAAGTTTCAAGCTAACAATATTTGTATTTATTTTCATTCCAGTATCCGGATTTGTAATATCTAGAATAGGTAAAACCTTAAAATCAAAATCACAAAAATTACAATACGAAAATGGTTTTTTAATTTCAATAGTTGAGGAAAGTTTAAGTGGATTAAAAGTAGTTAAAAGTTATAATGCAGAAGAAAATTTCAAACAACGATTTGATTCATCTGTTTCAAGAGTATTAAAATTATCAAATAATATAGGAAATAAAAATAATTTAGCCTCACCATTAAGCGAATTTATGGGCATAATTGTAATTGCAATTTTGCTTTGGTATGGAGGTAATATGGTACTTGTAGAAAAATTAGCCAATGGAAAATCCGTATTAGAAGGAGCACAATTTTTAGCATATATGGGCTTGGCATACAATATTTTAACACCTGCAAAATCAATTTCTAAAGCTTCTTATCAAGTTAAAAATGGTTTAGCAGCAGCACAAAGAGTTTTTGAGGTTTTAGAAACCAAAAACGAAATTACTAGCAAAGAAAACTCCATCAAAAAACATGATTTTACAACTTCAATTTCAATAAAGAACATCAATTTTGCTTATGAAGATGATAGCGTACTGAAAGATTTTTCGTTAGAGGTAAAAAAAGGTCAAACCGTAGCACTTGTAGGTCAATCAGGTTCAGGAAAAAGTACCATTGCTAACCTTTTAACTCGTTTTTACGATGTAAACGAAGGTGAAATTGCTATTGATGGCACCAATATTAAAGACCTTAACTTACAATCTTTGAGAGCATTAATGGGATTAGTTACACAAGATTCCATACTTTTTAACGATACAATTAAAGCAAATATCTCAATAGGAAAACACGATGCAACCGAAGATGAAATTATTAAAGCCTTAAAAATTGCCAACGCTTATGAATTTGTAAAAGATTTACCAGCTGGTATTTATACAAATATTGGCGATGCAGGAAACAAACTTTCGGGTGGTCAAAAACAGCGATTATCAATTGCAAGAGCAGTTTTGAAAAATCCACCAATTATGATACTAGACGAAGCAACATCGGCATTAGACACCGAAAGTGAAAAATTTGTACAAGTTGCCCTCGAAAACATGATGCAAAACCGAACTTCAATTGTAATTGCTCATCGATTGTCAACAATTCAAAAGGCTGATTCAATTATAGTTATGAAAAAGGGACGGATTGTAGAGCAAGGTACTCACGACGAATTAATTACTTTAAATGGCACCTATAATAAATTGGTTTCAATGCAAAGTTTAGACTAAAATTTGATGCAAAGCCCATTAGAAATTCTACAAAAATACTGGCAACACGATAATTTTAGAACACCACAGGAAGAGATCATAAATTCGATTTTAAAAGGTGCCGACACATTTGCAATTATGCCAACTGGCGGAGGAAAATCTATTTGCTTTCAAGTTCCAGCAATGATGATGAACGGAATTTGTCTTGTAATTTCGCCATTAGTTGCACTTATGAAAGACCAAGTGGCAAATTTGCAACAACGAAATATTAAAGCAATTGCTTTAACGGGAGGGATTTCTATAGATGAAATAAGTAATTTATTAGATAATTGTGAATTTGGAAACTACAAATTTTTATATCTATCGCCTGAAAGGTTACAAAGCGACTGGATTTTAAATCGGATTAAAAAACTACCCATAAACCTTATTGCTATTGACGAGGCACATTGTGTTTCGCAATGGGGACACGATTTTCGACCAGCTTATTTGAAGATTTCAAAACTAAGAAAACATTTTTTAAAAATACCTTTTTTAGCATTAACCGCAACGGCAACTCCAAGAGTAAAAGACGATGTGGTTAAATGTTTGGAACTAAAAAAACCTGCACTTTTTCAAAAATCATTTGCTCGAAAGAACATTGCATATATGGTTTTTGAAACCGAAGATAAACTTTATAAGATAACTCAAATATTAAAAAAAAATAAGCAATCCTCAATTATATATGTTCGAAATCGAAAATCCTGTGTTGATATTTCGCAACAATTAAAATCATTAGGAATAACAGCAACTTATTATCATGGAGGTCTTCCAAATAAAGAAAAAGATAAAAACATGAATTTATGGATGACTGATAATGTACAAGTTATGGTTGCAACAAATGCATTTGGAATGGGAATTGACAAACCAAATGTTAAAACCGTAATTCATATAGAATTGCCTGAAAATATTGAAAATTATTATCAAGAAGCTGGTAGAGCTGGCAGAAATGAGGAGAAAGCATTTGCAGTGATATTAACTCATTTATCTGATTATCAAAAAACTAAAAATCAGTTTATTAATGTTTTGCCTGATAAAAATTTCTTAAAAGAAGTGTTTATAAAATTATGCAATCATCTGAAAATTAGTTATGGAGAAGGAATTGATGAGCAATTTCAATTTAATTTGAATCAATTTTGTACAAAATATAATTTTCCAGTTCTAAAAACCTATAACGCAATCCAATTTATTGACAAACAAGGAATTATAACACTATCTCAAGAATTTTCCGAAAAAATTTTCGTCCAATTTATTATTGAATCAAGAGAGGTTATCAGATATATGAGTTTAAATAAAAATGATGAAGCCATTATTTTAACTCTTTTGCGTTTATACCCAGGCATTTATGAAACTAAAATTGCAATTAACATACCATTAATTGCAAAAAAAATAAATGTAGAGGAACAAAAAATAACAATACTTTTAGAGAAATTAAAGAGTAAAGAAATTATAGATTATCAATCAAAAAATAATGATGCAACTATAATATTTAACGAAATTAGAGAAGATGACTTAACTATTAATAAGGTTTCAAAATTTTTAGAGAATCAGAATAAATTGAAAGTTGAGCAGTTAGAAAGCGTTTTAAATTATATAAAAAACACTGAAACCTGCAAAAGTCGATTGATTTTAGCTTATTTTGGAGAAAAAACTACAGAAAATTGTGGTATTTGCAGTTATTGTATTCAAAAACAAGATATAAGAATTGACACCAACTCTTTAGAAGAAAAAATAATGAAATTACTGAAAGACGAAGCCTTAAATTCGAGAGAAATTGAAAAATTAACAAAATATAAAGCTTCAAATATTATTTTTGCGATACAGAATTTATTAGAAAGAAATAAAATCCAAATTTTAAAAAACAATAAATATTCCTTAAAATAATAGAGAACAAAATAGAATAAAATGGAGCAATTACGAATTATATTTATGGGAACACCAGATTTTGCGGTTGGTATTCTAAAGTCAATTATTGAGAAGAACTACGAAATAGTTGGAGTTATTACTGCTGCCGACAAGCCAGCAGGGCGAGGTCAAAAAGTAAAATATTCAGCAGTAAAAGAATACGCATTAGAAAATAATTTAAAATTACTTCAGCCGACCAACTTGAAGAACGAAGATTTTTTGGCAGAATTAAAATCATTAAACGCTAATTTACAGGTAGTTGTGGCTTTTCGAATGCTTCCCGAAGCGGTCTGGAAAATGCCAAAATTAGGAACATTTAATCTGCACGCTTCCCTTCTACCCCAGTATCGTGGTGCTGCTCCTATAAACTGGGCTATCATTAATGGTGAGAGAAAAACTGGAGTAACTTCGTTTTTTATTGATGATAAAATAGATACTGGAGCGATGATTTATAGTGATGAAATTGAAATATCCGAAACGGAAAATGCTGGAAATTTACACGATAGATTAATGATTCTAGGAAGTGAGACCGTTATAAAAACATTGAGATTAATTGAAAATAATGCTGTAAAAACGATTATCCAATCTCTAAACAATGATTTAAAAACGGCACATAAATTAAATAAAGAGAACTGTAAAATAGATTTTTCAAAATCTGGAATAGAAATTTATAATTTAATACGAGGATTATCCCCGTATCCTGTGGCTTGGTGTAATTTTAAAGATGAAAATCAGGACTGGAGCATAAAAATTTATGAAGCAACATATATTAAGGAAGAGCATCAATTAAAAGTAGGAACAATATTAGTGAGCAAAAACCAGCTTAAAGTTACATTAATCGATGGTTATCTTGAAATTTTAAGTTTGCAATTTCCAGGGAAAAGACGAATGAAAATCAATGAATTTTTAAACGGAATGAAAATATCTAAAAATGCAATTATTTTTTAGCCAAAAGTTTATAAAGAATAGTACTAAAACACTTATTTATCAACAAATTTAAGAAGTTATTAACAATTTAAGAATATGTCTTTAAAAAAACTTGCAGGGTAACGAAAACCTTTTAATTTTGTTACCTTAAAACAATGTTTAATCAACAATAAAAAAATTATTATGAATAAATCAGAATTAATTGATGCTATTGCTGCAGATGCAGGAATTTCAAAAGTAGCTGCAAAATCAGCTTTAGAATCATTTTTAGGAAATGTAGAAGGCACTTTAAAAAAAGGTGGGAAAGTTTCATTAATAGGTTTCGGATCTTGGTCAGTTTCAAAAAGAGAAGCAAGAGATGGAAGAAATCCACAAACAGGTGCTACAATTAAAATTGCAGCAAAAAATGTAGTAAAATTTAAAGCTGGTGCTGATTTAGAAGGAAGTGTAAACTAATTAAATTTTAAACAAAACTTAACCACGCAGTCCGAAATTTCGATAGCGTGGTTTTTTATGGTCATTTATATTTTAAATATTATTTGTTATATTTATTCTAAATTATCATTTCTATGACACAAAATATATCAAAAGGTAAGTTGTTGGTATCAGACCCATCAATTATTGGAGACTATTCCTTTAATCAAGCTGTCATCTTATTAGTTGATTATAATAATGAGGGTGCCGTAGGATTTATAATGAATAAACCATTAAAATATTCTATAAATGATTTAATTCCAACCATTAACGCTGCGTTTGATATTTATAACGGAGGTCCAGTTGAGCAAGATAACCTATATTTTATACATAATATTCCAGAATTAATATCAAACAGTTATGAGATTGCAGATGGGATTTACTGGGGCGGTGATTTTCAATTAACTCAAAAATTAATAAATTTAGGGCTTATAAATAAAGAAAATATTAGATTTTTTCTTGGATATACTGGTTGGGAAAAGAATCAATTAGAGAGTGAGATGCGTTCAAAAACTTGGATATTGACTAATAATAACCACCAGAGCAGTATTATAGAGAAGTCTTCTCGAAATTTTTGGAAAGAAAAAATGTCAGACCTTGGAGGCGATTATTTAATTTGGTCTAATGCACCTGAAAATCCCTTATCAAATTAAATACTATTATTTAATTGTTCGATTAAATTACTAGATAATTTAGTTTCAAATTCTTTTTTTCTAAATTTAGCAACTGGTTGTATTCCTATTATTACATTTGTAATAAATAATTCATCTGCTTTTTGAAGTTCAAATGGAGATATTGATTGTTCTAAAACTTCAATCTCATTATTTTTTCTAACTAATGATAATATTTTTTTTCGCATAATACCGTTAATACATCCGTCTAATATTGCAGGAGTTATAAGTTTATTATCTATTAACATAAAAATATTTCCATTTAAAGCTTCCACAATATTTTTTTCCTCGTTTAACAACAAACAATTATCAAAACCATTTTCTTTTGCAAAAATACTTCCCGTAATATTAATAAGTTTATTGGTAGTTTTTAGAGTTGATAAAATATTTTTAGAAATATAAAAATCTTTAAATAAATCAACTTCATAGTTCTTATTTTCCATTTTATAAACCGAACTTTCAATAGGTTTTGCAGTTATTATATAAGAAATTTTGTTTGTATCTGGTAAATAAAACCCTTCAGAATCTCTATAAATTGTAACTCTAACCCTATTGGCATCGTTAAAATTATTGGATTTTAATACCATTTCTATTTGATTTTCTAAAAATTCCATCGTGAAATTCATAGGAATTTCCATACGCAAAATTCTCATTGATGCCATCAATCTAAGATAATGATCTTCTAAAAAAAGAACCCTTCTTTTAATGGTTTTTATGGTTTCAAAAACAGCATCTCCATATAGAAACGCACGGTTGTTGTAGATAAAATTATCCTCAGATTTGAGAATATTTCCGTTGTAATTAATCATAAAAAATGTTCCATTTAAGTTTTGCACAAAGATATGCTTTAAATGTCATATTTTAAACACTTCCTAAAATGTGTTTTAAATCATTTATCTGACTTTCCCAAAGTTTTTTAGAAGCTTCAATTTCATTTTCTTCAGCAAAATCAGTAATTAATACAGAAACATCTTTGGTGATTTCATCAACAATGATTTTTAGTTCAAAATAATAATCCGTGTCATTTTTATTATCATCAAGCCAACGGAATTTAATTCTTTCTAATGTTTTTTCAGAACAGATACGGGCATTTTCTTGAATATCATCCCATGCAAAAGTGCAAAATTTACCTTGACAATTTACATTGTCTGCAAACCAATCGGACAATCCAGAGGGAGTTGAGATGTATTGATAAATAAGTTGTGGGGATGCGTGAATTGAAATTTCAATCTCATAAAGCATTTTCTTTATCATAAATTTATTCTATAATTTTTTGCTAAAATTAATAATTATTTTTTTATCAAAACAATAAAATTTAATTATTATTTATAAATATAAATTTGCAGAACAGGATTTTAATATTATCTTTGCAACCGCATTTAAAATTGCATACAATAATATCATGGCGAGGTAGCTCAGTTGGTTAGAGCGCAGGATTCATAACCCTGAGGTCACGGGTTCAACTCCCGTCCTCGCTACAAAAGA
>DYPB01000066.1 GCA_020720185.1 Flavobacterium psychrophilum
TCAGCCTGACAGATGTTTAGACTATCTTTTATATAAATGGTATAATTTCTGCCTATGAAAAAACATCTTCCGTCGAACATAATTTATTTTCCGTCGGTTGGGAAAGTTCTTCAGCGGTTACAAATCCATTAGTTGCATATTGCAGTTTAGAAAATAACTTAAGCAGTTTCAATAATCAATATAACTTATCAAATAACGCAATAAACACTGCAACTTATGGGGCAGGAAAATATTTGCAAGGGGTTCAATTTGCAGTATACTACTCCCCCAAAAACGGATAACGATAATCTATAGGCGTTACAAAAGTTTCTTTAATGGTTCGTGGTGATACCCAACGT
The DNA here is from genome assembly GCA_020720185.1 of Flavobacterium psychrophilum. GTDB lineage: Bacteria > Bacteroidota > Bacteroidia > Flavobacteriales > Flavobacteriaceae > Flavobacterium > Flavobacterium psychrophilum_O. Next base: position 339 of record DYPB01000066.1, read on the forward strand.
AATAAATTGAGTGCTGAACCTGCTTTGTCATTCGTGCCAGAAGCTCTTGCTCCGCCAAAAGGTTGCATTCCTACAACTGCTCCTGTTGGTTTGTCGTTAATGTAAAAATTTCCTGCGGCATTTTGCAAAGCAACTGTTGCCTCTTCAATAGCATATCTATCTTGGCTGAAAACCGCTCCTGTCAAGGCATATTCGCTCGTTTCATCGACTAATTTTAGGGTTTTACTCCAATCCGCATCTTCATAAATAAAGATTGTCATCACTGGTCCAAAAAGTTCGGTTTCCATAGTGGTATAATGCGGATTTGTGGTAACAATTACGGTTGGTTCGATGAAATATCCTTTGGATTTATCATAATTTCCTCCGATAATAATTTCAGCATCTGTATCTTTTTTGGCTTGTTCAATAAAACGGGTTAGTTTATTGAAAGATTTTTCGTCAATTACGGCTGTAATAAAATTAGAGAAATCTTCTGGACTACCCATTTTCATCGAATTGATATCTGTAATTAACTGATTTTTAACATCATTCCACAAACTTCGTGGTACATATCCTCTTGATGCTGCTGAACATTTTTGTCCTTGAAATTCAAAAGCACCTCTAGCGATTCCTGTTACAAGTTGTTTTACATTGGCGGATGGATGGGCAATAATAAAATCTTTTCCACCTGTTTCGCCAACAATTCTTGGATAAGATTTATAGGCACTCATATTGTTTCCAATTTTTGCCCAAATACTATTAAAGACTTCTGTAGAACCTGTAAAATGAACTCCTGCCAAGTTTTTATTAGACAATAATACATCCGAAATCATTGATGAATCTCCCATTACCATATTAATAACACCGTTTGGCAGACCTGCTTCTTTAAAAATTTGCATCAACAAATTTGCAGAAAAAACTTGAGTTGCGGCTGGTTTCCATACGACTACATTTCCCATTAATGCTGTCGATGTAGGCAAGTTTCCTGCAATGGCTGTAAAATTAAATGGAGTAATTGCATATACAAATCCTTCTAATGGTCGATATTCTACTCTATTCCACATATCCGAATTGGATTTTGGTTGCTCGGCATAAATTTGAGTCATAAACTCAACATTAAACCTCAAAAAGTCAATCAATTCGCAGCTTGCATCAATTTCTGCCTGAAAAATTGTTTTAGATTGTGCAATCATTGTTGCAGCATTTATTCTCGCTCTATAAGGTCCTGCAATCAATTCGGCGGCTTTTAAAAATATAGCGGCTCGTTGTTCCCAAGCCATATTTGCCCATTTGGTTTTACTTTCCAAAGCATTCGCAATAGCCAACTCAATATGCTGTTTTTCAGCCAAATGATAGGTTCCCACCATATGTTGATGGTCGTGTGGAGCCGTCATGTTTCTAGTGTTTCCAGTCCGAATTTCTTCTTTACCGATATATAAAGGCACCTCAATAGTTTCGTTCCACATTTTTTTATAGGCAGATAAGACTGCTTCTTTTTCGGGCGAATTGGGTGCGTAACTTTTTACGGGTTCGTTTACGGCTTTTGGTGTATTGAAAAATCCTTTTAACATTGTATTCAGATTAAGGTTAAGGTTTAGTTTTTGACTTTTATTAATTACAAATGTACAAAAAAAACAAGTTCAAATTAATTATTAAATTGTTTTCAAATAGGTTTGCAATTCGGTTAATAATTCAGTTTTATTTTCGATATGGCTCATGTGTCCATCTGGAAAAATTATTAGTTTTACATCGGTATTTTCGATTTGATTTGCGGTTTGGTCAAAATCTAAAATTGGGTCTTTCTTACCTAAAACCAATGCTTTTTTATAAGGTGTAAAATGTAATAAAACCTCTCTATCGTTACGAATTTTCATTCCTTCAAGTGAGGCAACAATTCCTTGTAACGGAGTTTTAAGTGCTTCAACTTTTGTATTTTCTATTTCTACAGCATATTTCTCACGATTGTCAGGACTAAATAAATTGGCTATCGACAATCGAACAAAAGTTTCATAATCCTGTTTTACGGTTTTTATGGCTCGGTCTCTATTTTGTTTTTTCTCATCGGTATCAGCTCGAGAGGTAGAATTTAATAATACCAATGCTTTAAGAACATTTGGATAAATTTCGGCGAAAGCCAAACCTACATAACCGCCCATTGAATGCCCGATTAGTATTGATTTTTTTATCTTTAAATGTTTCAAAACTGCATTTACAATTTCGGCATTCTTTTCCATAGTATGCACATATCCAATGCATTCGGTTTCTCCATGCCCTAATAAATCAATAGCAATAACTCGGTTTTTTTGGTTTAAAATAGGAACGAAATCTTGCCACATATTTTTATTTTCTAAAAAACCGTGTAACAATACAACTGCGGTTCCTTTACCAGAATCGGTAAATGAAATAGTGATATTTTTATAAATTATAAAACTTGTTTTTATATCCAAAATTAGTTTCTTTTATTAATTCTGATTAAAAAAATTAAGATAAATATTTTTTGTAGCAATATTCCTAATTATTTCTTAGCATACAATGCAAATCTGCATCAAGATTATAAACATCGTCTCTAAAACAAAGACGATTTTTTTTGCTCCAAGCGGTATAATACAACTGATAATGAAGAATGTTTTGTTTTATTTTTATACCAATCGTTTTCCGATGTTTTATTATTGTATCAATTTTTGCACTACTATAATTCAGAGTATCATTAAGTACATATTTTGCTAATCGTAGTGGGTTTTCAACTCTTGTACAACCGGAACTTAACGAACGAAAATTTTTTGAAAAGCCGTCTTTGTGGTTTGTATCGTGCAGATAAACCGAAAATTTATTTGAAAAAATAATTTTCATATTACCTAAAGTATTATTTTTTCCAGCATCTTGAATATAATTATATTTGTTGTAATCCTCTGGTTTCCATTGCCATGGGTTAATTTGTTTTTTCTTATAGTTGAAAATTTTAATTCTGTTTTTTGTAAAGTAACTACGACTTTTTGTGGCATCTGGAATTAAATCTTCTTTGATAATTGTAGGAGGAACTGTCCAAGTTGGGTTAAAAACTACTTGATTTAACTTTGTTGTAAAGACGGGCGAACGCCTTTTTTGTGTACCCACAATAACATTAAAAGAATCGACAACCACACTGTCTTTAAAAATTCGCAGTTTGTATTCTGGAATATTTACAAAAGAATAATGTTTCCCAAAGAAATCAGGAAACCATCTCCATCTTTCCATATTTGCAATAATCTGTTCTCTTCTTTCTGATTTGAGAAAATTTAACGCATATATTGTTCCAGTACCTATAATTCCGTCTGGTTGTAAACCGTGATTTGATTGAAATTCTTTAATGGCAAGTTGGGTTTTCGTATCGTATAATTTAGTGATAGTGTCTTTTTTAGGTAAATAGTTCCAATATATTAATCGCTTTTTAATAGGTATCAATAATGGATTTGTGTCTTTTGGTGAAATTTTCTTTTTTGAGGCTATCTTCATTGGTTTAAAATAATCTTCAGGAAGTGCCTCAAGAATTTTAAGAGCCATTTTTAGATTTTGATAGGCAGGTTGTTTGGGTTTTATCTTTTCAAAAACAGTAATGAGATTTTCTGTTTTATAAGCCTCAAAAAGAATATTGTTTACATCAATTAACTTAGGTTTTAAATCCCAGTCAGAATATATTATTTTAGGATTTAATTTTCCTTTATTTATATGTTGCATATAATTTTGCAGACAATTTGTTAATAAAACATCGTAATTAACAATAGCAGTATCTTCCAAACGAGTAATATTTTCTTCATATTGATAGAGCTTTAAAATTTCATAATCTGCAGGATTTAAGCCTTCAGTATTAGAATTCATAATTTCTTCAAGAATTATAGTTCTATTTTTTTTTGATTGCCAAACGGTTTTTAAATTGTAGTTTTTATAAAAATCCATTAAAATTTTACTGTTATATTTAGATATCAAAACAGTATCAATGGCAAGTTGATCAATGCTGTTGAAACCAAAAATTGGTATAACATTAGTTGATAAGAAGTTTGGTTTTTCTTTGCAACTAATTATAAAAGTAAATATAATAATCGTGTAAATTTGTTTCATAAACAAGGTTCGAAAAAGACTATAAAGGTAATTAATAGAAATTAAATAGCCAAGTAGTTTACAGGTTTTTATACATTAAAAAATGTTTTCCAATATCATCAATGACAAAATAATCTCCAATAATTTGAAAACCAAGATTTTGATAAAAACCTAAAGCTACAATTCGAGCATTGAACCAAATTAGACCGCCATTTTTTTGTTTTACAAAATTTTCAGTATGTTGTACTAATTTTGAACCAATTCCTGCTTTTCTATAATTTTCTAAAACTGCCATTCCTCTAATTCTATATTGAGTTGATTGATCAAAAAGAGGATTTCTCTCTTCTTTTAGAGTAATTACGCCTACTAATATTTCATTGTCGAAAAAACCAAAATGCGTAGTTGTTATTAAATTATCCCCATCAAAATTGCAGGTTTCTATTGGTTTTCCAGCTCTTAAAACAGGATGTCTAACCGAAAATGTTTCGATAGCGGTTAAATTTTTTATCATTTTTATAAATATTTTTAAGTTGTAACAATTTAGAAATAAATTGATTACAAATATTATATTTTTTTTTAAGAATAAAAACATATTTATCCTAAAAAAAAATTTGCAAAAACATAAAAATTGTGTATCTTTGCATCATCATAATGCGAAAGTAGCTCAGTTGGTAGAGCTCCAGCCTTCCAAGCTGGTTGTCGCGAGTTCGAGCCTCGTCTTTCGCTCTTAAAACTAATCCTTGAAAATAATTTTTCAAGGATTTTTTGTATTTTAATCCAATAAATAATTGCAACTTTTGAAAAACGAGTTACATTTTCTAAGGAAACGGGCATTGCAAACAGGCGAAGCAATTATTTTTTGAAGATATATTGCAAGAAAATAACCCGTGAACTGAACAGTTGTAAAAGTTTGTTTGGTATTAGACTTGAAGGCATTAAAAAACTCCCTGAATTATTAAAATTTAGGGAGTTTTTTACTTAAATCCAGTAATTATTTTACTAATGTCATTTCATCAACAATATATTTTGCTCCCGAAAAATTTTCGATAACCCATAATACATATCTAATATCAACATTAATGGTTCGTTGCAATTTTGGGTCAAAAATAACATCTCCCGCCATTGCTTCAATATTGCCGTCAAAAGCTAATCCTATTAATTCGCCTTTTCCGTTTAATACTGGCGACCCTGAATTTCCTCCTGTTATATCATTATCGGTTAAGAAATTAACATGTAATGAACCGTCTTTATCAGCATATCTACCATAGTCTTTGTTTTTCTCCATTTCTATAACTTGGGTTGGCAAATCAAATTCGGCATCACCTTTTTTATATTTTTTAACCTGCCCTGTCAAGGTGGTATAGTTATTTATTTTGGCATCATTTCGTTTGTCTTGAGGCAATGATTTTACCTTTCCGTAAGTTAATCTTAAAGTTGAATTAGCATCAGGATATAAGGTTGTTCCAATTTTAGATTCTTTCAAACCTTCTACTAACAATCTGAAAGAAGTTCCGTAATCATTTTGTGCTTTGGCAATTTCATCTGATTTTGAATTAAAATGAGATAACATATCTTTAGAGAGGGTGTAAAGTGGGTCGTTGTCTAACAAAGTTTGACTTGGTGTTTCTAAAAATGCTTTTATTTTTTCTTTTGAAGTAAGAAAACTTGAATCGAATGCTTCGGTTACATATTTTGTAAAATCATTTCCATTTGCTAATCCTATTTTTTCTACCATTGGTGCAATCTTATATCCTGTTGATTTTGTGGCATATAAATTTAGCTGTGCTGCAAGCAAATCTTTCTCGGCAGGAATTAGTAAATCTTTAAACATTTTATCTATCAAATCATTAATTTCAGGCATCATTTGAGCTCTTTTTGTAGCATCTGCTTTTACAAAATTGTCTAATTGTTCGCCTAATGTTCTGTTTATTGAGGCATAAATGGCTGTTCTAAACATCAATCCCATATAATTGTCATGTCGGGATTTTTCGTTAGTTAGGTCATAAAATTTATTGATGTTTTCTATAACATTTCCATATTTATAAGTATTTCCATTTTTTTTTGCCCAAACATCAAATTTTGCTTCTTGTACTTCTTTGGTGTTTGCAGTTCCGGCTTTTGTTAAGGCGTCTATCATTCCTTGACGGTTTTTCCAATAATTGGCGGTGCTGGCATATTTAGAGGCGTAAACTAAATTATAAGCTTCATTCATATCCATATATTTTTTCATAATATCCATACCCGTTTTAGCAGCCTCAACCCAAGCAGGATAGGCAAATTTCACATTTTGCTCAATTCCACCAGCTGGCATCCAACGGTTTGTTCGTCCTGGATAGCCCAAAATCATTGCAAAATCTTCTTCTTTTACTCCATTTAGATTTATTGGTAAAAAATGTTTGGGTTGTAAGGGTACATTTGCGGTTGAATAATCTGCTGGATTACCATTTGCATCTGCATAAATACGAAACATCGAAAAATCAGCGGTGTGCCTCGGCCATTCCCAGTTGTCTGTATCGCCACCAAATTTTCCTAAATTTTCTGGCGGAACACCTACTAACCTAACATCTTTATAATCTTGATATACAAAATAATAGTATTCATTTCCTTGAAAAAAAGGTCGAACAGAAACGGTGTATTTTCCGCCTTCGTTGTTCTCTTTTTCGATAGCTGCAATTTCTTTATTTATAGCAGCTTCTCTTTCTATTTCGGTCATTTTTGAATGTACAACTGATAAAACTCTTTTAGAACAATCATCCATTCTAACAAAAAATCGGACAGAAAGACTTGATGGTTTTCTTTCGTCAGCGCGATTAGCTGCCCAAAAACCGTCTTTTAATAAATTATGTTCGGCAGTTGATAATTCTGCAATGCCGTCGTAACCACAATGGTGGTTGGTTAAAACCAAACCGTCTTTTGAAATTAATTCGGCAGTACAACCTCCGTTAAATTGCACTATGGCATCTTTCAAACTATGATGATTGATGCTGTAAATTTCTTCAGCGGTTAGTTGCAAACCCATTTTTTGCATATCTTGGTGGTTTAATCTTTCAATGAACATTAAAAACCACATTCCTTCGTCAGCCTTTACACTCATTGGTAAAAGCATTATTCCTGCTATTAAGGATACAGTTATTTTTTTAAGCATATTTTTTATTTTATTAACTGCCAATATTGACAAGTTGCAAATATAATGTTTTCTTCTAAAATGATATGTTTTTTTAGCTTGATTAGAGTAAAGGATGAGATGTTACAACTATCTGAAATTAAATTTCGATAATAGAACTATTATTAATTTGTATTCTCAAAAATATTGTTTTCCTTTTTTACATCTGCCATTATATTTAAGGGGTCGATGCTAATTTTTTTAATCAATGTTTTTGGTAATGGAATACTAAACTGATAATTAGGATTTCCCCAAGTCCAATCGTTCAAAACGGTTCTTTTGGTTGTGTCTGGATTCTCTTTTATAAAACTCATCATTCGCAAAGGTATATAAAAATTTTCTTTACTTCCGTCGTTGTATTCTATTGTTAGGTCAATAGGCATAGGCATTCTTCCTATTCTTTCTAACGAAATTATGGTTTTACCATCATTTTCTTCCACTGTTTTTATACCATAATCTATGGTGTTTGTGGTTTTTGTCCAATCCGTTAAATACCAATCTAATTCTGCTCCGGATACTTTCTCGGCTACTCTTTTAAAATCGTTTGGGGTTGGATGTTTAAATTTCCATTCCTCAAAATATCTTTTCATAGTCGCCATCATTTTGTCGTTTCCAATCAAGTAATCTAATTGTTTTACAAACAAACAGCCCTTTACATAACTGGTAATGCTATACACTCTGTTTTCGTCAAATCGGTCAGCATGGGTGGCTTGTGGTTGCTCTTTTCCTGAATTTGCCATATTGATATAGGCTTTATAATCGCCGTCAAAAGGATTATTGTTCTTTTTTTCTGAAATTTCGTTCATTCCTAATGTTTCTAAAAATGAAGCAAATCCTTCATCCATCCAGCCGTGTTTACTTTCATTAGTGGCTAAAATGTGTTGAAACCAAGAGTGTGCCATTTCGTGTGCAATTACTCCTGTTAATCCTTCCATAGTGCCTTCGCCAAGAATTAAAGTACACATTGCATATTCCATTCCGCCATCGCCACCTTGAATTATAGAGTATTGTTTGTAAGGATATTTTCCGATAGTTTTGTTGTAAAACTCCATTAATTGAACCGTTTTTGGTTGTACGGCTTTCCAATTATCTAATATTTTTGGATTGTTTTTGTACAAAAAATGTAGTGTGGCTCCATTAGGAACTTGAACAATATCGTGCAAATAATTTTTATCTGCTGCCCAAGTAAAATCATGAACTTGTGGTGCTTTAAAATGCCAAGTTAAAGTTTTTTGTTCCTTCTTTTGCTCTCCCTTCGGGGGCTGGGGAGCTTTTTTATTCTCGTATCCATAACCAATATCATTTGGATTTTTTAAATAGCCAGAACCGCCAAGTATATAATCTTTATCGATAGTAATTTTTACATCAAAATTACCCCAAACGCCATGGAATTCTCTTGCTATATAAGGGTCGGCATGCCAACCTTCAAAATCATATTCGGCTATTTTTGGATACCATTGTGCCATCGAAAGTTCTACACCTTCTTTGTTATTTCGTCCAGAGCGACGAATTTGAACAGGTACTTGACCTTTAAAATTAAGGGTGAAAGTTGTTGTTGTTTTTGGTAATAATGGTTTGGCAAGTGTTACCTCTAAAATTGTTTCAACCTCTTTAGCGATTGCTAAAACACCATCTTGCTTAAAATTAGTAATATGCAAATATCCAATTTCTGTTGGCAATAGTTTTGCTATTCGGCTTTCTTTAATTTCTTTATCGGCTATTTTGGTTTTGGTAACCATTCGTCCGTCTGGATCTTTAATGTTTTGAATTCTCATATCCATTTCTGAACCAGGCTGAAAAGCGTTGTTATACAGGTGATAAAATACTTTTTTTATTGTGTCATTACTGTTGTTACTGTACACCAATGTTTGTTTGCCTTTGTATTGATAGTTTTTTACATCCATCGATACTTCCATTTTATAATCAACTTTTTGTTGCCAATAGGTTGATGATTGCCCGAAAACATTAGTTAGTCCAGCTATTGATAATAATAAAATTAGTTTTTTCATCTGTTTTGTTTTAAACCTTCATAATTTCGGCTTCTTTTTCTACTAATAACTCGTCTATTTTTCTAATATAAGCATTGGTCAAATTCTGAACATCGTCTTCTGCTGATTTGCAAACATCTTCTGAAGTTCCGTCTTTTTCTAATTTTTTAATATCCGTATTAGCGTCTTTTCTGGCACTTCTAATTCCAATTTTAGCATCTTCGGCTTCACTTTTAGCTTGTTTTGCTAAATCTCGTCGTCGTTCTTCCGTTAGTGGTGGTACTGATATTATTATTATATCACCATTGTTCATAGGGTTAAAACCTAAATTTGCAATCATAATTGCTTTTTCAATACTGTGCAACATATTTTTCTCAAACGGTTGTAGGGTAATGGTTCGTGCATCGGGAACGCTAATTTTTGATACCTGTGATAGCGGGGTTTGAGAGCCATAATAATCAACAAAAACGCTACCTAACATTGTTGGTGAGGCTTTTCCAGCTCTAATATTAACAAACGATTTTTCTAAATGTGTAATAGAACCTTCCATAGATTCTTTTGTGCTGTCGAGTATAAATTCTATTTCTTCCATTGAATAGTTGTTTTTTATGCAATTTTATTGCAAATTATTCTAATAATCAAATTTTGAGTTAAACTTTTTTAAAACTAATCATTACTACGGTACCTTTATTTATTTCTGATGTCTGTACTTTTATCTTCCCGTTATGATATTCTTCTACAATTCGTTTTGTTAATGACAATCCAAGTCCCCAACCTCTTTTTTTGGTTGTAAAACCAGGTTCAAATATCTTTTTAAACTGATTTTTAGGAATTCCTTTTCCTGTATCCGAAACAAATATTTTTACCAAATCTTCTTCAGGTACAATATTTATCATCAATTTACCTTTACCTTTCATGGCATCAATTGCGTTTTTTACTAAATTTTCTATCGTCCAACTGTGTAATTCTGGATTAATCGACACTAAAATTGGTGTTGTTGGTGCTTCAAACAGAAAGATTATTTGTTTAGAAAATCGAGATTGTAGATATTGATAAGATCTTTTTGTTTCGTCAATAATATCAAGTGTTTTTAAAATGGGTTCTGATCCAATTTTAGAAAATCTATCTGTAATAGTTTGTAATCTTGAAATGTCTTTTTCTATTTCATTAACGGTCGTTTCATCAACATTATTAGCTTTCATAATCTCTACCCATCCTATTAATGAGGATAACGGAGTGCCTATTTGGTGTGCAGTTTCTTTTGCCATTCCTGCCCAAAGTTTGTTTTGGGTTGCCATTTTTGTGCTTCGGTAAAAATTATAAATCAGCAGGGTAAATAAAAATATGATGAGCAATAAAGCAATCGGATAATATTTTAATTTTTTTAGTAAACTTGAATTGCCATAATAAATATTCCAAAATTTGTTTGGTAAATATTGCATCACAACTGGTTGATTTTGACTTTTTAAATCTTGCAAAAAAGCAGCCATTTTTTCTTTATCGTTTACAATATTTTCGTCAATATTGTTATGATTAATAATGCTGTCGTTTTGCGTAATTATTATTGGTGTTCGTGTATTTTGAATAATCTTTAGAGGCAAACCAATATCTGTATCTACATCAGTGTTGTTTATTGTTTTTTGAGCCTCTGCTAATAGTTCCATTTTTATTCTTTCGTCATTTTTAAATATCTGAAAAAAAGAATAGGTATTCCAAACAATCATTATTACAATAAAGAAAGATGCAATAATAATTATCCAACGGCTAAAATTTTGATTGTCATAAAATTTCATATTGTTTCAAAATCCGTTTGGTTTTCTTAAGAATTGGTTTTGGTTTTTTCCTTAAATTCGTTATACCAAGTATCAAGTGTAGGGTAAATAAATTTAGAAACATCTTGAATAGGATTATAAAAAATGGATTGGTCGAGGGATTCTTTTTTTACAATAAAATGATTGACATTTATTTTCTGAAATAAATTAAAGAAAATGCTAATGGCTAAAATAGTCTTTAGAATGCTAAAACTTGCTCCACCTAATTTGTTGAGCCAATTCAAATGAGCAAAATCTGTAATTTTCGTAAATGTTTTTGCTAATAAATGAATGGCAATTACTACTGCCACGAAAGTAATTGCAAAAGCAACAATAGCAATATATTTTGGTTGCCACGAAACCTGATGTTCTAATAGGGATTGTACTATATATGAAAATTTTATAGCTATAAGAATTCCTATTACTAATGATATTAAAGACGCTAACTCTACAAAAAGCCCATTTTTCAACCCTTTATATGCTGCATAACCTAATAATGTTGCTAAAATAATATCAAAAAAACCCATCCCTTTTTTATTTAATTTAAACTTTTGAAACCTCGTTCGTTTTATGAAATGGTTATTACCTAATAATTCACCTAAAACTACACAAAGATAGACAAAATTTAAGAGTATCTAATAAAAAGTTAGTTCTAACTTTTATGTTTATCCCAAATTACGCATTAGAAATCTATTCCAAACTCAAACTACTTCAAAAATAAGCA
>DYPB01000067.1 GCA_020720185.1 Flavobacterium psychrophilum
CTAAAAGTTCAACTATCGTTGTACTTTTTCAAATGATGCTTTTTTGTTAATAATATCAACCATACTTTGCAGATAATTTTGCTGTGCTGCATACAATTGTCGTTGTGCTTCCGCAAGTTCAAAACTGGTTGATAAACCTTCTCTAAACTTAATCTGTTCCTTGTTTTCAATCCGTTCGGCAAGCTTTAAATTTAATTTTGCAGTAGCATATTGTTCTATACTAAAATCAAAATCTGATTTTGATTTTTCAAATTGCAATTTCAATTTTTGTGCCACATCGTTTTGGTTATTTTGTGATTCTTGATAAGCAATTTTTGCCTGTTGTGCTTTGGCAGTTCTTGCAAAACTACTAAAAATAGGCACACTTAAACTAACCCCAAGATTTGAATAGTTATTCCATTTTTGATTATTATTCAAAAAATTAAATCGATTGGCAAACGAGTTGTAACCAAAATTGACCGCAGCTCCCAAGCTTGGTAAAGCTTTACTTTTTTCAAGTTTTAACAATAATCTTTTTTGAATTGTTATGTTTAAAACTATTTGATAATCAGTGCTTTTTTCTATATTGAAGAAATTATCTGACTGTGCCATTGATAAATTATTTTTTGACAAATCCTCTAAATTATCAGTTAAAACCAAACCATCAGTTATTGATAAACCTAAATTTATTTTAAGTAGTTTTAATGATATTTCTTTCAATCTTTTTACATTTTCTAAACTACTTTTTACTGTTGATAGTGTTATCGAAATTTGTTCAACACTTTCCTCTTCGGTCAATCCATTTTTAAAAATTTGATTGACATCATTATAATTTTTTTCTAAATTTTTCTTATTATTTTCTAATATTTTTATACTTTCTGTAGCTAATAAAACAGAGCCATAACTGTTAATTATGGATTCTTTAACCTCATTATCGGTTTTTTTTTTCGCATTTTCAAAAAATTCTAAATATGTTTTACTTGCCTGTAATGCAACAAGATACGATCCGTCAAAAATTAATTGACTTAAGGTAATTTTTCCATTAACGGTATGCTTGGTGCCAAATGCTAATGTTGAAATTGCGTCGGGGTCGCCTAATGGGTTGAAAGCATTTCCTGAAACTCCTTGCACCTGAAACTCAAAATTATTTAGATATCCCAAATCAGCATTAATTTGGGGTAATCCCATTGCTGTTGTTTCTCTCTTTTTCTGTTTTGATAGTTCAATGTCAAGTGTAGCATTTTTTACTAAATTATTGTTTTTCAGACCATAATCTATGGCTTGTTGTAGGCTAAAATTAAAATTTTGATTGTTGCTATTTTGTGCATTTGATGTGAGAGAAATGACAAAAAAAAGGTATAAAAATAAATGCTTCATTATAGTAAGTAATTTTTTAATTGTTTATCAAGTTCTGCAATTCCTGTTGGCGTTGCAATGGCTCTGGTGTGGTATTTTAATGCTATTAATTCCTGTTCAATTAATTCTTTTTCCGATATTGTATTTTTATTATATAAAGTCTATTAAATATTTACAATTAAATTAGAAGGATTTTTACCTAAATCATTCTCGCATTCAAAAGTTTTCATCAATTCATTAAATTTTTCTATTCTGGTTTGCATTGTTTCAATATATCTATTATGACTTATTTATTTGTAAATTGTTTTTTTAGAAATACACATCTCGCCAGCAATATCGTCCATAGTAACACTTTTGAAATCCAGTTTCAAAAACATCTCTGTTGCCTTACGGATAATTTTTTCTTGCATTTTTTTAAATCTATTTAAGATGTCTCAAATTTGGGTGCAAAAATAAGACAGAAACTTTAAATACATAAATAGTTTTTAAAGTATTTACAAAGATTATCTTTTGTCGGATTTTGGATAATTTGAAATACCATTTATGTTGATTTCTTTACCCGAAAAATGAGGTTTTCTATTTCGTATAGCATCTATAAATGCCTTACAAACAGATAGATACTCTCTGAAATACACATATTTATAATTATCATATACGCCAACATTTGCAGAAAATCCAACTGATTTTACTCCCAATTTGTTACCAATAAAAACAGCTCTATTCAAATGGTATTTTTGAGAAATTAGAATTGCAGTGTCAATTTTGAATATTTTTTTTGCTCGATACATCGTCGAATAAGTATCAAACCCAGCATAATCTAAATATATTTTTGTAGTATCAACTCCTTTCTGAAAACAATAATTTTTCATAACCGTAAGTTCGTCGTGTTCATCATTACCGTTATCTCCAGAAAGTAAAATTTTGTTAATTTTTTTGGATTTGTATAATAAAATTCCAGCGTCTAACCTATCTTTCAAATATTTACTTGGCTGATTGCCATTAATACCTGCCCCAAATATAATTCCAACATTGGTGTTTTGAAACTTATTTATATTGTTGTAAATCAAATGATTGGTTTTATTTTTAACATAAATATTTACTCCAATAATAATCATTAATACAATGATTGAAAGGACAATTATCTTTTTGAAATGCTTTTTGAATAATATAATTATTTTTTTCATCATTCTAAATTTCTAATTATTACATCAATCCCGCCCGTTTTAACAACGCATCGGCATTTGGTTTGTGTCCTCTGAATTTTTTATATAACTCCATTGGAGGTTCTGTTCCTCCTTTTGAAAGGATGCAATCTTTGAACTTTGTAGCAATTTCCTTGTTAAAAATTCCGTTTTCTTGAAAGAATGCAAAAGCATCAGCATCAAGCACTTCTGCCCATTTATAACTGTAATAAGCAGAGGAGTAACCGCCTTGAAAAATATGTGAAAACGACACCGACATACAATTTTCTGCCACATCAGGATAAAGTGCTGTATTTTGCATAATTTCTTTTTCAAATGCTTTAATATCAGTTATTTTCAATGGGTTTTGACTGTGAAATGCCATATCTAACAGACCGAAACTAATTTGTCGCATGGTTGCCATTCCTTCTTGAAAACTAGCTGATTCTTTTATTTTTTCGACAAATTCCTGCGGAATAACCTCATTTGTTTGATAATGTCGGGCAAAAATTGCCAATGCTTCAGGTTCATAACACCAATTTTCCATTATTTGACTGGGTAGTTCAACAAAATCCCAAAAAACGGAAGTGCCCGATAAACTTGGATAAGTTGTGTTTGCCAACATTCCATGCAAACCATGTCCAAATTCATGAAAAAGTGTGGTTACTTCATTAAAATTTAGTAATGATGGTTTGGTTTCAGTAGGTTTTGTAAAATTACAAACATTGGAAATATGCGGTCTTTCATTTTTTTCATTCTGAAAATATTGGTTTTTAAAAACCGTCATCCAAGCTCCATTTCGTTTGCCTTTTCGTGGAAAAAAATCAGCATAAAAAACAGCAATAAACTGATTTACAGAATCTTTAACTTCATAAGTTTTAACTTCATCATGATATTTATCAATATCAAAAACTTCGGTAAAAGTTAAGCCATATAATTTTTGAGCAATCTCAAAAACGCCGTTCAGTACATTTTCTAATTTAAAATAGGGTTTCAGCTTTTCATCGTCTAAATTAAATAACTTATCTTTTAATTTTTCGGAATAATAAGCTCCGTCCCATTTTTCAAGTTGCTCAATACTGTCTAAATCTTTTGCAAATGCTGATAATTCAGCAAACTCTTTTTCTGCCGCAGGTTTTGCTTTGGTCAATAAATCGTTCAAAAATGCAATTACTTTTTTAGGGTTTTGTGCCATTCTTTCTTCTAAAACAAAATCAGAATGGGTTTTATATCCTAATAAATTAGCACGCTCAAATCTTAATTTAGTAATTTTTAGAGTAACCTCTTTATTATCGAATTCATTGCTTTGAAAGGCTTTTTTGCCCATTGCAATACTCATTTCTTTTCGCAACGAACGGTTATCACAATAAGTTACAAACGGCAAATAACTGGGCATATCTAATGTAAAAATCCAAGCTTCTATTTTTTTGCTTTCTGCTAATGATTTTGCCATTTCAACTGTATCATCTGGCAAACCTTTCAAATCATTTTTGTTAGTAATATGCAGTTGATAATTATTGGTTTCTGCCAAAACATTTTCGCCAAATTTGAGTTGTAGTTTAGCTAATTCAGTATCAATTTCTCGAAGTTTTTGCTTATCAGTATCATTCAGTAAAGCTCCATTTCTAACAAACCCTTTGTAGTTTTTATCTAAAAGCGTGTGTTGTTCCTCTGTTAATCTTAATGATTTTTTTTGATTATAAATAAATTTTACTCTTTTAAATAATTCGAAATTTAAAGTTATATCGTTTTGATAATCAGTTAATAATGGTGATATTTCTTGAGCAATTTTTTGCATTTCATCGTTAGTCTCTGCAGCATTCAAATTAAAGAAAATGCTTGATAATCGTTCTAATTCTTGTCCTGCAAATTCCAAGGCAACTAATGTATTTTCAAATGTTGGCTCATCAGTGTTATTAATAATTTCGTCTATTTGCTCTTTTGCTTTTGCAATATTTATTAAAAATGCAGGCTTGTAATCTTCTGTTTTTATGGAATTAAAAGGAGCTGTTTCGTGTTTTGTTGTAAATTTATTTGTTAAAAGTGTCATTTTTTTTAGATTAATTTTGCACAAAACTACGCTATTTTTTAAAAAAACTGTTTAACTTTGTAATCAAATTTTTTACAAATGAAAATTCATTTTCCTTCTATCTTTATTTTATTTTTCATATTCATTTCGTGCCATAATAACGATGAAAAACATTTAATTGAAATTCAAAAAGATGCCAAAAAAAAAGAACTTATTTTTGCTAACATCAATAAATCATGGGTTTTTAATGCGTCGCCATCAAACGAAACTTCTAAAAATTTATCTTCGCATTGGACAGAATGGCGAATTTTTTTAGATGAGTTGTCAAAAAAACCAAAATCAACAATAGGAGCCTTTCAGCAAAAATCTAAAAATTTATCAAAAAAAGCATTTGATTTAAAACAAAACATTCCACAACAGTTTAATAATCAAGCAGTAAATAGCAGAATTACGGTTTTGATAACTAAAATAAATATGTTAGAATTATTTATAAATTTAACTCAAAATCCAGACTCAAAAGTCGCTTCTCTAATTACTGAAATCAATACTGAAATAG
Organism: Flavobacterium psychrophilum; assembly: GCA_020720185.1. Lineage (GTDB taxonomy): Bacteria > Bacteroidota > Bacteroidia > Flavobacteriales > Flavobacteriaceae > Flavobacterium > Flavobacterium psychrophilum_O. The sequence continues at coordinate 5,102 of DYPB01000067.1, forward strand.
CATCATTGCAATTACAAATGAACGAAATAAGCATAAAATCTAAAATTCAATCCGAAGATGGCGAAGAAGATTTGATAAGAATGATGGATACCACGAGGGCGATTCCTAACACACCTACAACACCTGTGCTACTTGAATTGGAATAAAATTTAGTCCGTAAACTCCTTACGCATTTACGGAGCAAGGTGTTGCAATGTTGAGTTCTATTTTAAAATCTCAAAAAGCAGTAGAAATTAATATTGCAATAATGAGGGCATTTGTAGAGATAAGAAAAATGATTTCTTTACAAAGTATTGTATCAAACGAAATATTAACTTTCAAAAAAGAAATAGAGGAAAAATTAGGTGAATATGATGTTCAATTACTGGAAATATATACAATAATGGAGCAATTATTAGAAAAAAATAAAGACAACCAAAATTGGGTAAACCGAAATAAAATCGGTTATAAACAATAACATTTTAACATACAATTGAAAACCTCAAAAATTTCAACTCTTTACGACAATTCTCCAAAAATTAATCAAATTGTCGAAAAATTAAGTCCACAAAATAAAATCCAAATGACAGGTTTGGTGGGATCATCATTGTCTTTTGTGGTACAATCATTGTTAGAAAAAACAAAAAAACCGTTCTTGTTATTATTAAATGACAAAGAAGAAGCTGCTTTTTATCTAAATGATTTAGAGCAACTTATAGATTCCGAAACGGTTTTGTTTTATCCTCAATCTTATAAAAAACCCTATCAGTTAGAAGATACAGACAATGCAAATGTATTGCTCCGAGCCGAGGTTTTGAATAGAATTAATTCGACAAAAAAACCAACCGTTATAGTATCTTATCCAGAGGCTTTATTTGAAAAAGTGGTTACTAAAAAGGATTTAGAGAAACATTCCTTAAAGCTTAGTGTTGCCGATAAAATTTCGATAGAATTTATTAATGAAGTATTGTTTGAATATGAATTTAAACGGGTAGATTTTGTGTCAGATCCTGGCGAATTTTCGGTTCGTGGTGGCATTGTTGATGTTTTTTCATTCTCTAATGACAGTCCGTATCGAATTGAATTTTTTGGCAACGAAATTGATTCGATTAGAAGTTTTGATGTAGAAACCCAGTTATCATTAGAAAAACAACAAAAAATAGTTGTTATTCCAAATATTGAGGGTAAATTTTTTAACGAAAATAGAGAAAGTTTCTTAGAATATATTGATAATCAAACGGTTATTATTATTCAAAATACAGAGCTATTAACTTCAAAAATTGATAATTTATTTCAAAAATCAGTCGATATTTTTAATCATTTAAGTGCCACTATCAAACATTTAGAACCTGAAAAATTATACTTAAATAAGATAGAATTTCTTAAAAATGGTGATGATTTTATAATTATTGAATTAGACCAAAAGCCAATTTTTAGAACTGATAAACAATTTGAATTTAATATTAGCCCACAACCATCTTTTAACAAACAATTTGATTTACTACTTAATGATTTGAATAACAATAGTTTAACAGGGTATAAAAATTACATTTTTTGTTCAAACGATGGTCAAGTAAAACGATTCGATGATATTTTTGAGAGTCTAGATAAAGAAAATCACGAATCAATTAGAAAACAATATACTACAATAACCTGCCCTATTTATCAAGGATTTATTGACAATGAGTCTAAAATTGTTTGTTATACTGATCATCAAATTTTTGAGAGGTATCATAAATTTAACATCAAAAACAATATTGCCAAAAAACAAAATATTACGCTAAAAGAGCTGACAACTCTTGCTGTCGGGGATTTTGTTACACATATTGATCATGGCATTGGAAAATTTGGTGGATTACAAAAAATAGAAGTTGAAGGCAAAATGCAAGAAGCGATTAAGTTAGTTTATGCCGATAATGACATTGTTTATGTAAGTATTCACTCTTTGCACAAAATTTCTAAATTTAATGGAAAAGACGGTACACCTCCTAAAATTTACAAACTCGGTTCGCCTGCTTGGAAATTATTAAAGCAAAAAACTAAAGCCAGAGTAAAACATATAGCCTTCAATCTCATACAGTTATATGCAAAAAGGCGTTTGGAAAAAGGTTTTCAACATGCTCCTGATAGTTATTTGCAATATGAGTTGGAAAGTTCTTTTATTTATGAAGATACTCCTGATCAAATTACAGCAACCGCCGATGTAAAAAAGGATATGGAAACCGACCGTCCAATGGACAGATTGGTTTGTGGAGATGTGGGTTTTGGCAAAACCGAAGTAGCCATCCGTGCGGCATTTAAAGCAGTTGATAACGGAAAACAAGTAGCCGTTTTAGTACCTACAACCATTTTAGCCTATCAACATTATAGAACTTTTACCGAAAGATTAAAAGAAATGCCAGTTTCGGTGGGGTATTTGAATCGGTTTAGAACCGCAAAACAGAAAGCCGAAACGCTGAAGGGATTGGAATCAGGTAAATTAGATATTGTAATTGGTACACATCAATTAGTTAATAAAAATGTGATTTTCAAAGATTTAGGCTTGTTAATTGTTGATGAAGAACAAAAATTTGGGGTTAATGTAAAAGATAAATTAAAAACCATTACTGCCAATGTTGATACGCTAACTTTAACCGCTACTCCTATTCCAAGAACGCTCCAATTTTCGTTAATGGCCGCAAGAGATTTATCGGTAATAACTACTCCCCCACCTAACCGTTATCCAATAGAAACAAGGGTTGTAGGGTTTAATGAAGAAACCATTCGAGATGCTGTTTCGTATGAAATTCAACGAAACGGACAAGTATTTTTTGTACATAATCGAATCGAAAATATTAAAGAAGTTGCAGGAATGATTCAAAGATTAGTGCCTGATGCAAAAATTTGTATAGGACACGGACAGATGGATGGAGCAAAATTAGAAGAGTTGATGTTGGCATTTATCAATGGCGAATTTGATGTTTTAGTAGCCACAACTATTATAGAAAGTGGATTAGATGTGCCAAATGCCAATACAATTTTTATCAATAATGCTAATAATTTTGGATTGTCAGATTTGCATCAAATGCGAGGAAGAGTCGGACGAAGCAACAAAAAAGCGTTCTGTTATTTTATTTGCCCACCCTATTCGGCAATGACAGAAGATGCTCGAAAACGGATTTCGGCATTAGAACAGTTCTCAGATTTAGGCAGTGGTTTCAATATTGCTATGAAAGATTTAGAAATTCGGGGGGCAGGTGATTTATTAGGTGGTGAGCAATCTGGTTTTATCAACGAAATTGGTTTTGAAACTTATCAAAAAATAATGAACGAAGCCATTGATGAATTGAAAGAAAATGAATTTTCCGATTTGTATAACGATGAAAATCAAGACGATAAACCACAAAAAGAGTTTGTAAAAGACATTTTAATTGATACCGATTTTGAATTATTATTTCCTGATAATTATATCAATAATGTGTCCGAACGGTTGAATTTATACAATGAATTGGCATTAATTAAAGATGAAACCGCCTTACAACTATTTGAAAATAAATTGATTGACCGTTTTGGACCTTTGCCTAAACAAGCCATATCATTATTAAGCAGTATGAAAATAAAATGGATTGCTACCAAACTGGGCATCGAAAAATTAGTGATGAAACAAGGCAAAATGATTTGTTATTTTGTCTCCGATCAGCAAAGTGCCTATTACAATTCGGCACAATTTAGCAAAGTTTTAAAATTTGTACAAAAAAATCCATCCCTTTGCAAAATGAAAGAAAAACAAACCCCAAACGGCTTGCGGTTGTTGCTCTCTTTCGAGAATGTAAAATCTATCAGAAAGGCGTTAGAGGTTATGGAGATGGTGGCGGGATAGAGTTGTTAATTAAAATCGAAATTTTACCACTAAATGGTAATTTTAAATTTTTATTTATATCTTTGCAAAAATAAATATTTAGAAATTATGATAATAGAATTTAAATTTAAAAACTTCACTTCCTATAAAGATGAAACTATTCTTAATATGACTTCTGTAAAATCATTTAAAGAATTAAAAAAAAAGAATGTTATAAAAGAAATTGACAGGAACTTTGATTTACTTAAAACCGCTGCAATTTTTGGTAGTAATGGCGGAGGTAAATCAAATTTTATTCGAGCAATTTTATTTATGAAAGAAGTCTTTCACAGTTCCTATTCAGAATCATTAAAAAATCAAGAAAAAAGACGAACAAAAGATTATTTTTTTAAATTGAATACAATTTCTGAAAAAAGTCCTTCTTTTTTTGAAGTTTCATTTATTGTAGAAGGTATTATTTATAGATATGGATTTGAAATATATGGATTTGAAATAATATCAGAATGGTTATTTAAAAAAAATGAAGTTGAAACACTTTTATTTAAAAGAAATAAACAGGAATTTGAAATCAATAAATCAAGTTTCGCTGATGGATTAAAATATAAAAGCAATGTAAATAGTAATATTTTGTTTGTAAGTTATCTTGCACAAAATAATTCAAAAGATGTAAAACCAGTATTTGATTTTTTTTTTAATCTTAATATTATAAGTGGAATTGATGATGGGCACAAAAGTGTAACAAAATTATTTTTAAATTTAGATGGTAAATTTAAAACTTGGTTAAATCTTGCAATTAGATTTTTAGAAATTTCTAAAATTGGAATTACAAAAGATGATAATATTGTTGCCTATCATAATAAATTTGATGAAAATGATTTCATTGTTGATTCTGTTCCTTTTAGTCTTGATGAAGACGAAAGTGCTGGAACTAAAAAAATTGTTTACTTACTTGGGGCAATTTACGACACTTTAATAACAGGAAGAACATTATTCATTGATGAATTGGATTCAATGTTACATCCAAATTTAACTAAAAAATTATTAGATTTTTTTCAAGAGTTTAATAAAAATAATGCACAATTCATTTTTACTACTCAAGATGCAAATTTGTTAAATAAAGACATATTAAGAAGAGATCAAATTTGGTTTGTAGATAGAAATAAGTTTGGAGCCTCCGAACTTTATTCATTATCTGATTTTGATGCTAGTGTTGTTAGAAGTACTTCTGATTTTCGAAAAAAATATCTTGATTCTAATTTTGGAGCAGCAGAAACAATTGACATAACTGATAATTTAATCTATTTGATGTATGGCAATTAGAAATGATTATTCAAGAAAACAAGGACAGTTACTTACCAAAGGATCAAAATTTAGATCTATTTCATTTACTTTAGATAAATTGGATAGTTCTCAAGGGCAGTCTTTAAAAGACTGGGAAAGGTTAGGATTATTGGCAGATTTATTGATAAGAACACAGCAAATAAGCCAATATTCTGTCGCAGATTGTCTGAGATTGCAATATATAAAACAATACACAAAAGTTTGTTTTCCTCCTAAATCAAAATTCAAAGAGCCTTTACATGTTTCACCTTCGAATTGGGCGGTAATCCACATAAAATCAAATAGTAAAGAGGTTGTCGCTGGATATTTAGATGAAGACGATGTATTTCATATTGTATTTTTAGACAAAGAACACGATTTTTGGGATACAGATATTCAAGATAGAGGAAAAAACAAAAAATAAATTTCATTGAAAACGCTTTCTTTAAATTTGTAAAAGCCCGTCTAAAAACTGTAAAACCATTTGAAGATACAAAAAATAAGCACAACTCCGTTTTTTAAATTCAATAACAATAACAAACATTCTATTGATTCAGCAATTAAAGTGATTTTACATTTGTTGGGTAAAATTTCAAATGACAGAAAAGAAATAATTGAAAACGAAATTGTAACATTATTTGAAAATTTTAATGATAACAAAGTGATTCAGAAAATCATAAAAGAAAAAATAGCTTATGCAAGGGGTTTAATATAAACAACTTTGCCAAATTTTTAAATATCATTTTCTTCCTAATAATATATTTTTGAAATTACTCCTATAAATTCTCTCTCGACGATGCAAAACCTTCTTGGCATTCTGATTTGTGAATGAACCTCTTACAATTTATTTTTCTTTCCATTTTTCAAACCCTCATCCCACTAATTGTTGGCTAACAATCCTTGCACTTCAGAGAGGGATTTGCTATTCAAAAAATCATCTACGGTAGGCAAAGCTTCATTCGAGTAAACCGTAAGTAAATTCAGCTCATGGTGGGTTGGCAAACTCATATCCCGAGTAAAAAACAAATCATTCGGCGTGCAATTCAGGTTCAAACACAGGCTGGTCAGTTGCTTGAAATTGATTTGTATGGCATCCTTTTTTAAAATCTTTGAAGCGGCAACCGAACTGAAACCTATTTTTAATAAATAACTAAACGGGGTTTTGATGTTTCGTGCCATCAATATAGGGTTTAAATCTAATATAATACTGCTTTTTGGTATATGTAGTGCTTTTCGTTTATTTTTTTTCATATTTATTGCTATAATTATTAATAATCTATATGCAAAGATATAATTTATTTATATAAATATTAAATTTCTTTATTTTTTTATTTAATACCTAACTATTTTTATTTAATACCTTACATATATTGTTTAATATCCAACTATTTTTATTTAATACCTAACTATTTTTATTTAATAACTAAATATTATTATTTAATATCTATACTTAAAATTAAATTTTAGTTATAAAAAATAGTTGTATAATAATTAGATATACTATTTATAATAATCGATATCAATATTATATTATAAGTTATGAATTAATTATTAACTCGATGAAAAAAATAGATAAAAGAGAATAGATGAAAGAGAATAGATAAAAGAGAATAGATTAAAGAGAATAGATGAAAGAAAATAGATAAAAGAAAATAGATAAAAGAGAATAGATTAAAGAGAATAGATGAAAGAAATAGATAAAAGAGAATAGATGAAAGAGAATAGATGAAAGAGAATAGATGAAAGAGAATAGAT
>DYPB01000246.1 GCA_020720185.1 Flavobacterium psychrophilum
AACGTTTTGGGGCTTTGCGTTCGGGCGGGAAATCGAAGCACAAAAGCTGGTTTTATTACTAATGTTCAATTGAAAAACTACCGTTGAATTTTACACTTCAGCCCGCCTGACGCAAAACCCTTGTTAGCAGACGTTTTTTCGGGGATATAATTTGTTTCGAAATATTATTTTATTTAATAAAATGCTAACTAGTAAACTAGGTATCATAAAATAGAGTTTATTATATTCAAGTTCACCATCATAACGCATAACTATTATTTTTAAATTATTATCAGACTTAAACCATAATAATAATATATATATAAGAGCAGTAGTAGATATTACTGAAATTATGTAAATTTTAAACTCTTTTATTTTAGGAAATTTCATTTTAAGCAGTAGAAAGATAATAGGAGGAGCTAAAATAAAGTACAAACCCTCGATAAATATTAAGCTAAAAGGAGAAAATAAAAGCATCAAAATAAAGTCTTTAAAAAGTGTAAAGTATGTTTCTGAATTTGAAAATTCAAACTTATCAAAATATACAGTGTAATAATCCGTTTTAGCAAGTACAATTCCTTCATTAATTAGTAAATAAATAAAAGAGTATATATAAGTATGTGAAATGAATAGAAAAATTATGTTCTGAATTTTATTTTGCTTCATATGGACGAATTATTTTTTTATACTCTTCTTTTAAATATCCTTTAAAGTCTGTTTTTCCTTTAAATGCTGTTGAAGTTGGCTTATGCCTGTCTAACCAAAGCATAAGCATTGGCAAATCAGTTCTAAAACCAGCATCTGTTACTGCTCCATTCCAAGGGTCATCAAATTCAGGGGTTACTTTTTTCCACAAATTTTTAATACCCCAAGAACCTATACCTTGTGTTGCCTCAACTGGATTAAGAGAAGCATCTCTATCTGCCATTGCTTGAAATGTTTCTATTGCTCTTTTAGATGTTTTTGCGTAAATTGGTACTGCAACTACACCTTGTTCATATTTTACAAATGCCAAGTCCCAATTATATGCTTTCTCCATTGTATCTAATGGATCGTTTTTGTGTTTTCCATAAAACAATTCATAAAACTTGGTTATGGCAAAGTCACAAATACCTAAATTTAACTCACTTAATATTACTTCAACATCATTAGCAATAAATTCAAACCCATCATCCAAAATTGTTAAAGCATCAACCAGTTTATGTCCACCTTTTAACCACCTAGACTTATGTTTTGATTGCGTAACTTTCTCTTTTAATAGACTGTAGAAATCTGCAATTTGACCAAAAGGACCTAATACGCCTTGATACTTATGTTCCACAATATACATACAAGCATCTTTCCAAGTGTCATTTTTTTCTTTTCTATCTTTTGTAAGCCAACACGCTTTTTGTAGATTTACATTTCCCGTAGCCATTTTATAAACTTCCATACTTGGAAACTCTCCGTTACTCGCTGCGATTTTTGTTTTTTCTCCATTTGTCAAAAAATCAATCAATAAATTTGCATAATCAATTCCTATGCTTGTATATTTTGGCAGGTAAATTCTTATGTTGTCATTATCTATGCTTATATAATTTACAGAAAACTCTTTGTATTCGCTAAATGTTTCTCCAAATAAAAGTCTTAATTCATAAGTAGAAATTGATTTTAATTGAATGTTTGAAGTAGAACAATCAATATCTTTTCCACTGTATGAAATACTCATCACTGGAAATATTTTTCCTGCTATAAAAACACGTTCTCTTATTTTTAACCTGTTTGGGCCAGAAAATGTATGATATTCTAGTTTTTTCTTGTTTCTATTTGCTTGTCTTATTTTATATAAATATTCAACAAAACCAGTTTCAACCTCATTTATTCCATCAACAGATTTTGTATTGTCTTCTTTTAGGAAGTAAAATCCATTTTCCATAAAAGGCATATAAGCTATACCTAAATTCATGCAAATTGGTTCATCTAAAATGTCCAAAGTTACATGTTGAAAGCTTGTATCTCCGTTTATTTCTGCAATGTAAAATGTCCTTGCCATAAATTACTGTTTTTTATTAGTTCGTGTCGCTCTAAAATGTCTGCTAACG
>DYPB01000068.1 GCA_020720185.1 Flavobacterium psychrophilum
ATTTTTATTGCATTTTGAGTTTTCATAACGAAGTCTAATGCGTAATTTGGGTTTATTAAAATTTGAATGTTTTTTTTACATAAATTAGGTCAAATAACGGTTACAATTTTAATTTCATTGCCAATATAAACAAGTGTTTTTTCTATTACTTTATAACCCATTTTTTCAATACCTGTCTGATAGTTTTTTAACTGCAACTGATGTTTGCTTTCTTGCTGTCCTGTTTTATAATCTAACAGATATACCAGATGATTATCAACAACCATTCGGTCTGGTTTTATGGTTTTTCCTTCTTTCTGAATAATAGTTTGCTCGTTTAAAACAAGGTTTTTATCATCAAAATAATTCGTCAAATCTTGATGATTTGCAATAGCTGTAATTATCTTCTCGACTATTTCCTTCTGATTTGTAGTTATCAAACCGTTTTCTAATCCTTTTTTTATAGCTAATGTGATATCTTTTTTTGTGTTTATAAATGATAGTATTTCGTGAATTACATTTCCAAATTCAATAGATTCTTGTCTTTCAGTTCCCCACATTATCGATTCTTTTTGGGCAATTCTAATGTTTTTAGGATCTAAAATTGGCTTTATATTGGTAATTTTTTTATTGTTTTCAACATAAGTTGTTGTTTCGGATTGTTTGGTAATTGCTCCAAAACTATATTCTAATTTTTCCGATTCAAATTTGCTATTGTTTTTTAAATAATTAACAAAAAACGAACTCATTTGGTTTAATCGTGGTTCGCCATTTTTATCTAAATTCATTGCCGATATAATATATAGCTGTTCTTCGGCACGGGTTAAAGCAACATATAAAACATTAATATTATCAAGCAATTCTTCTTGTTTTTTATCAATATAAGTAGCTTTTGCCTCATCACCAAAACCCTCAATTGCTTTTGAATTATCAATTAAAACTTTGGGCAAACCGATGGTTTTTTCTGGAGTATTCAACCATATTTTATCTTTCGGTTTGTGGTTATAATCTCGTTCGGCATAAGGAAAAATAACGACAGGAAATTCTAATCCTTTTGATTTGTGAATGGTCATAATTCGTACCGCATTTGTGCCTTCTGGCGATGGGATACTAAATTTATCCGAATTTTTATCCCAGTAATCTAAAAAATCAGAGATGCCAGATTGATATTTGATATCTCTTTCTAAAACAATATCTAAAAAATACTGAAGATATGCCGATGAGTTGTTAGTACTGATAATTGTACTCATTTTTTCAGTAATTTCATACAGATTTTTCTTTCGTATATTTGAAAAATTGAGGTTCAAATCGAAATTAGTAAGCCAAATTTCAAATTCATTTTCGTTTTCTAAAGCCATTCCTTGTGCAATAAAGTCATGAATAGCCCTTGTTGTCTGTATGTTTTGTGCCAAATATTCTAAAAAATGAGCTTTAGAATCTTTATCGGCACTGTTTTTTAAATATTTAAGTAAATAAATAATAAAACGAACCTCGGTGGCATTTGCAATCATTAAAGTTTCCGACGATAATATCGAAATACCTTGCTCGGTTAAATAATTTGCAACCGCAATTCCTTGGTCTTTCTTTCTGGTTAGTACTACAATATCATGGTATTTAAAACCTTGATTAACAACTTTTTTGATGGTGTTTAAAGTTGCCAAAACATATAAATTATTTTTGTCTCTTGGTTCCTCATCGGTTTCTGGAGCTTCAATTTTTGGAATAAATGAAAGGTTTACATAACCACCTTTTTTATTGTTTGTTTCTTGTTTTACATGGTTTTCGTATAAATCTTTATAATCTTCATTCGTAAATTCATTGGCTAATCCAGAGAAAAAAGCGTTGTTAAATTCAATAATTTGAGAATACGAACGATAATTTTTATCTAATATTATTACTTCTTTATCAGGATTGTTAAACGGATTTTCGTTTTTTGATAAGGCAATAAACTGTTCTGCTTTTCCGCCACGCCATCTGTAAATAGATTGTTTGGGGTCGCCAACAATCATAAGTGTCCCTTTTTCACCATTAATTTCGCTTGATGAAGTAGCGTTATTTATTAGTGGAATTAAATTTTTCCATTGCATTTCCGAAGTATCCTGAAACTCATCAATAAAAAAGTGACGGTACCGTTCGCCTAATTTTTCATAAATAAATGGTGCGGGTTGATTTTGTATTTCGTTATAAATTAAGGCATTAAATTCGGAAATTGAAAGAATGTTTTTCTCGATTTGAATTTTTGACAACTCGTTTGAAACTGTATTTAATAAGGATAAAGGCGTAATGTTTTTTAAAAAAGCGGTGTAAAAATCCTTTGTTTCATTGTTTTTATAAATAATTGCTAATAGATTCAAAATTTCGGGTAAAATGCTATAAATTTGAGTAATATCTTTTGCCGATTTATTAATTTTTACAGCTTCTATGGTATCAAATTTATAGTTTTTTGCCCGATGATCATCGCTAATAATGTATAGAATATGGTTTATAAAAGTGCCTCTGGAAAAAGATTGATGATTAATGTTATGGGTATCTATTATTGATAATATTTGGTTTCCTAAACCTGAATTTTTAGCCTCTAATGCTTTTACTATTTTAGATAATTTGGATTTAATTTCAATAAAATCTTCTATTTTTTTTCCTTCAAAACTGGCAATTTCAGCTCTGTTATTTTCATTTAAAACCAATCGTCCTGTTTCTAAAATTTCTCTCGAGATATCCCAAGACTTGTCGTTATCGGCTTTTTCGAGTGTAAAATCGACTAATAGTTGGGTTAAAACAGCATCTTCACCTGCTTGTGCAATTATCCCATCAACGGCTTCAATTAACAGGTTTTCAGTATCTAACGAAACCTCGAACGACATTGATAATCCTAAATCGTGGGCAAAAGCACGAATAACTTTGTGTGTAAATTTATCAATGGTTGAAATATCAAAAGCGGCATAATTATGAATAATATGTTTGATGATTTGTTCTGATTTGGTTTTAATGGTAGCTAATGACATTTTGGTATCGGTGGCTAAATTTTGCATCAAATCGAGGGTTTTTGAATTTGGATTTTCTGCAGTGAATTGAGATAAACTGCCCACAATACGAGATTTCATTTCGTGAACCGCTTTGTTTGTAAAGGTTATTGCTAAAATATTCCGATAAGCATCTGGAGTTTTTGAGGTCAGAATAATTTTAAGGTATTCTTTTACCAAATTATAGGTTTTTCCAGACCCTGCCGATGCGTCGTATATTGAAAATGAGGCTTGTGTCATTGTGTTTCTTTTTAAGAATGTACAAAGATACAATTACATTACAGGAAATATTATATTTGAACAAAAAGAAAGAAAAAATCTATTCAAAATAATTCCAAAAATAACTATCAGCTAATTTATAGAACCCACCTAAAACCAATGTGTCGCTTTATTATAGTCAATAAAATATTTTACGCTTATTGAAAAGGTGTGATTCAACGCATCGTTGTTTAATAAATTTGTAATGTTTTTTCCTAAATCTTTATTGATTTCTCTTTCAAAATTTGAGGCATTATTACGATACAAAATAGATAATTGACTGCCTGGTGCAAACCAATAACTATAAGATAAATCGACATTCCAGTTGTAGTAACTTGAGTTTTTATTTATGGTATAGTTAGCAAAATCTTGTAGCGTTCCGTCGTTTTGTAGTGTATAAAAATTATGATTCTCGGCATACGACCAGTATTGTTGTAGTTTTAAATCAATATTCATTTTGCTATTTATGGAATATTTTGTTGTAAGTGCATTAGAATAGGTAACAACGGTTCTATTGGTATAAATAATATCGTCTTGATTATTAGGGTCTGTATCAAAATCGTCAGTATCAACCCATCCTTTATTGTTGTTTTGTCTGAAAAAATTAAAATTATAGATTAGCGAAAGTTTATTATTAAAACGGTATCTTGGACTAATTTCTACTCCATAAGAATTTCGTCCTGATTCGTTCAAAGCAGTATAAGAAGGATTACAATCTATAGCAAATTTATTATTGTAATTGGTTGATATATAAGCCCAAACTCCTATTTTTTTAGGAAAAACAGAATATCTTCCATCTACTCTTGGTTCAAAAAAATTGTATGATTCAAATGGGTTTATATTAAGTCCAAATCCTGCGGAATTATTCTTTTTTGTGTTTAGGTTTACCTTAAAGTTAAATCGATTGACCATATTTTTTCCTGTGTTTTTTTTAAATTCAAGATAAGGATAAAATCCAATTTTTAAACTGTTAAAATGTTTGGTAGGTTGCAAAATTCTATAACTTAAATTGCTATAAACATCAAAATAATTGGTCTGATAATTTATTCCTAAATCATTAATATCAAAATCCTTAGTAAACAAATCTCCGCCAATTCCTGCTCGCCATCTGCCACTAATTTTATTAAATTCTAATCCTGTTTTTACTCCTCTTTTTACATTGGTAATTTTATCCACATAACTAAATTTAAAATCACCCAGGAATTGATAAATATTTGCCTTTGTATTCAAATCCCAAACCAATGCCGAAACATTAGCGTCTTGATAACTACCATTTCGGGTAACATTGGTATTGACAAAAGCGATGGAGGAATTTTTGCGAAATCGTTGATCGAGTACTAAAACATTAAAATTTGTCAAAGGTTCTACAATTTCTCTACGAGTTTCGCCAGTTATATTATTTTTTACAGTTGCCATCGTATTTTCGGTTACTGCATTTAAAAGCCCAATTCCCAAACCTGATTTTGTTCTGCCCGAAATTTTCAAAGCATTAATCATCCCAACGATAGAAGGACTTTTTATAATTTCTTCATCGTCTGTAAGTGCTAATTCAACAGTTGGTGTCCCACCTATTCGTCTGGAATACAGCAATCCTCCTTTGCTAAATAGATCAGTTCCTTCTGTAAAAAAAGATCTGTTTTCGTTAAATTGCTGTTCAAATGGTCCAAGATTAAGTGTTTTTTGGTCTAATGCTGTTTGTCCAAAATCAGGAATCAGAATAGCGTCAAGGGTAAATGCGTCGTTAATACCATATTTTACATCCATTCCACCTTTTAGTGTTCCAATGGTTTTTTGATACGCATCAGCATTCACATAATATGAGGTGTATGGCAAAAAGAATAACCTTGTTGGGGTTTTAATATTTTCTATCCCTGTTAATATTCCTGCTTGTTGCATATAAGTTCCTACACTTTTTGACACTGGATTCCAAGTATTGGTTTGTCGGGTTCGTTGTATGTTTCTAAAAAAATTAATCCCCCAAGTTTGTATATTTGAAGAAGGAAAACGCAACGCTGCATACGGTATTCTGATTTCTACTACCCAACCAAAATCTGTAATATGGGCCTTGCTTTCCCAAACGGCATCCCACGAAAAATCTTCACCATTACTGGCAGTTTCGTTTGCATCTCCCTGACAATCAGCAGCGGTAACAAAAAATTCAAAATCTTGTTGTCCGTCATTATTGCCACTTATAGTAACTCCAAAAAAATCAGCCGAACCAAAATCGTCCCGTTTTGCTAATTCTCTCATAATTTTATCAGGTTCACTATCAAATAGTTTTGCATAAACAAAAATTTCGTGGTTGTTATACAAAACCCTCACCTCTGTCAATCGGTTAGGATCAGCAGGGTTTCCATTATCAGGTTCGTAAGTAATGAAATCTTTAGCAACAGCAGCGGTTTTCCAAGACTCTTCGTTATCTTTCCCATCTATATTTATAGTTTCGTTGGTAAATTTTGTTACTAATGTTTTCTTTTGGCTGTAGCCTATGAACAAAAATAAACAGAATGAAGTAATTAGAAATTTTTGCATATTGATTATTTTGATAAATTGACTTTTGGAGTCAATGGGATATTTTTTTTAGTATTCGACATAAATGATTTACTTTTGTTACAACTATAATGCAAAAATAAAAGAAATTATTGTATTTTTTTATATTAAAAAATGAATGCCGAATTTTATAACTTAATAAAAAATAGTACTGCACATACGCAAAGCAGAATAGACAATGCTAATTACATCATTGATAATCAGCATTTTTTAGAAAATTTAATCGAACTTTCATTTACCGTGAAAGATAAAGTTCATATAAAAGCATGTGGCGTTTTAGAAAAAACTTTCGATTTGCGAATTGACTTATCAGTTCCTCATATCGAATTGATCTGTAAACATTTAGAGGTTCTGAAAAATGATAGTGCCATTCGTCCTATGGCTAGAATTGTTATGAATATTGTTTTTGATAATGCAAAAAATAAGAATTATCTTACTGATAATCAATTAGAAAAATTTACAGAAGTTTGTTTTGATTGGTTAATTGCTCCAATCAGAATGGCATCAAAAGTATATGCTATGTACACCTTGACCGAGGTCGGTAAAACCCAAAATTGGATTTATCCTGAATTGAAAACCATAATCGAAAAAGATGCAGGAATGCAATCCGCAGGATATAAGGCGGCTGCTCGAGAGGTTTTACGAAAAATGAGGATTGACGATTAATTAATTTTTACTATATTTACAGCCACCAAACAATTATTTTTTTTACTAAAAATGTCAGAATTTTACACCTATTTTCAAGTAGGATTACATCATGTTCTTGATTATAAATCTTATGATCATATCCTTTTTTTAATTGCCTTAATTGCCTCATTATCATTTAAGGATTGGAGAAAAGTATTGATTTTAGTTACTATTTTTACTATCGGACATACACTTTCTTTGTTTCTATCTGTTTTTGATGTAGTGGTTATTAATGCCACTTTTGTTGAGTTTTTAATTCCATTAACTATTTTATTTACAGCCATTTACAACATTATGTTTATAAAAAAATCTATAAAAAACAATCAAATTACGATTATAGATTTGGTAACTCTTTTTTTCGGAATTATTCACGGTTTAGGATTTTCTAATTATATAAAATCAATTCTAATTGGCACAAAATTAGAAAAAATTCTACCATTGTCAGAATTTGCTTTAGGCATTGAAGCGGCACAAATTATTGTGGTTTTTTCTATATTATTGTTAGCATATATAGCACAAACCGTTTTTAAAACCAATAAAAGAGATTGGATATTAGTTACATCGTCAATAATAATAGGGGTTGTTTTACCAATAATTATAGGAAACAAGATTTTATGAGTGCTTTAAATGATAAGAAAGTAAAATACGACAAGGCATATTTGCGATTGGCAAAAGAGTGGAGCAGATTGTCTTACTGCAACCGAAAACAAGTAGGGGCATTAATTGTTAGGGATAAAATGATAATTTCTGACGGATATAACGGAACTCCAACGGGTTTTGACAACTGTTGCGAAGATAACGATGGACTAACAAACTGGTTTGTACTTCATGCCGAGGCAAATGCTATATTAAAAGTTGCCAGTTCAACACAAACTTGTCAAGACGCAACGCTTTACATAACGCTATCTCCCTGCAAAGAATGTTGCAAATTAATTTATCAATCTGGGATAAAAAGAGTTGTTTTTCAAGAAGCCTATCGGGATAAATCTGGAATAGATTTCTTAGAAAAAGCAGGAGTTATTGTAGAACAAATAGAAAATTTAGAGTAATATTCTCGTTTAAAAAAATGTCAAAAAACATGAAAATAAAATCAATATACCTGCCTATTTTATTGTTTTCGATACTTGCATCTGGTGTTTATTTAGGTAAATTCATAAATTTCCCTACTGATAAACAGGCACTTGCAAAAAAAAATTCACGCAATAAATTGAATCGATTGATAAATTTTATTAACAATGATTATGTCGATCAAGTAAATACAGATTCAATAGTAGATAGTACCGTTGATAATATTTTGTCTAAACTCGATCCACATTCGGTTTATATTTCAAGTAGTGAACAACAAATAGAGTCTCAAAATATGAAAGGAGATTTTGTTGGAATTGGTGTTAATTTCTATATAATAAACGACACCATCTCGATTGTAAGTACTATTGATGGTGGACCTGCACAAAAAGCAGGTTTACAAACTGGTGATAGAATATTATATGCAAATAAGTTAAAATTATATGGAAATAAAACTCCAACAGATAGCTTGTATTCAAAACTAAAAGGAGAGGAAAATTCAGAAGTTAGGGTTACAATTTACAGAAAAAAAATCAATAAAATACTTGCTTATAAGATTATTAGAAAGACCATCGCATTAAAAAGTGTAGAGGCCTCAATATTACTAAATTCAGAAACTGGATATATTAAAATCAATCGATTTGCTCAAACAACTTATGACGAGTTTAAAAAAGGTTTGGAACTTTTAAAAAAATATAAAATAAAAAATTTAGTTATTGATTTGCGAGATAATGGCGGTGGATATTTAGAAATTGCACAGAAAATTGCAGACGAATTTTTGAAAGAAAACCAATTAATCGTTTTTACAAAAA
Source organism: Flavobacterium psychrophilum (assembly GCA_020720185.1). Classification (GTDB taxonomy): domain Bacteria; phylum Bacteroidota; class Bacteroidia; order Flavobacteriales; family Flavobacteriaceae; genus Flavobacterium; species Flavobacterium psychrophilum_O. The sequence continues at coordinate 8,372 of DYPB01000068.1, forward strand.
ATAAAAAGGGAACCGTAGAAAAAACTTATGCTACCAATAACGGCAGTTTCGAGAACGGAAAAATATTTGTACTCATCAATGAATACAGTGCTTCGGCAAGCGAGATATTAGCAGGAGCCATTCAGGATAATGATAGAGGACTTATAATAGGACGACGGTCTTTTGGTAAAGGACTGGTACAGAGAGAAATGGGTTTTGACGATGGATCTGCCGTTCGGCTTACCATTGCTCGATATTATACCCCAACAGGACGGTCAATTCAGAAATCATATAAAAAAGGGAAACTTGCTTATTATGAAGATTTTGAAAAACGATTTGAAAATGGCGAATTATATAAAAAAGACAGCATAAAAATTAACGATTCGCTAAAATTTAAAACCCCAAAAGGAAGAATAGTTTATGGAGGTGGTGGCATTGTTCCTGATATTTTTGTGCCTCGAGAAGGAACTATAACCGACGAACCTATTAATAGAATTATCGATTCTGGAATTATAGAGCAATTTGTTTTTCAGGAATTAGATAAAAATAAATACCAAAATGTATCTTTTGAAAAATTAGAGCGAAATATTAAAGAAAACGATGTTTTTTTTAATAATTTTCAAAAATATTTAACAAAAAACAATCTGAAAGTAAATTTAGAAACCGCTAAAGATATTATAAAACGAAATCTTTTAATGGAAATTGTAAAACAATCGTTTAATAAAAATAAATATTATCAAACAATTTTAAAAGACGATGCAATGATAAAAGTAGTTCTTAAAATTTAATTTTTTTTACTAAAAATTGATTTTTAACATCTTTTTATTAAAATTAAAAACTAATTTTGTAAAATCTTTTTAAGTTGGAAATGAAACGCTCATGATTAAGCTAATCATCAAAAAAATGATTAACCGAGCCTTCCATCCTCCAATAAGAAACAAATAAAAAATCCAGATGAAAAAAAATATAGTACTTTTTACCTTATTTATTTTACCAATAGTTGCCTATCTTTTCTTTGCATCGGGTATAAATAGTTTTGGCAAACTACCTATAATTACAAAAAATATTCCTGAAATAAATACCTTTCAGTCGTTGGATAATAAAACTGCTTTATTGAAAAATAAAATTACAATTTTGTCATTTCTTGGATCAAATATGATTAAAAATCAAGGGAATTATTTTAATTTGACCGAACAAATTTATAACAAAAATAAAGATTTTAAAGACTTTCAATTTGTACTAATTGCCCCAAATGGAACTGAAAATGAGGTAAATATCTTGATAAAAAAACTATCAAAAATAACACCAGATGTTTCAAAATGGAAAATTGTGTTTGGGTCATCAGATGAAATTCAAAAATTTTATGGAAAATTAGAATTAAAAGGAAAATTAGACATCGATTTGGGTACAAAAATGGTTTATATTATTGATAAAAACCGAAATTTAAGAGGACGCAACGATCCAAAAGATTATAAAGAAGGATACAACACCACATCGCCCGCCGACCTCCATAACGAAATGACAGACGATGTAAAAATTATCCTTGCCGAATATCGATTTGCATTAAAAAAGAATAATAATAAGTTAAAAACTATTGAAAAAAAGAGTTAAAAGATAAACCTCTATATTTTTCTAAACACATAAATCTTCTAAATTTACAAACAAATGAAAAAATTTTCGTACATAGGAATATCATTAGTGGTATTAATTTTTGGTATATATTTTGTCCCAAAAATTGTAAATCAGATTAAAAATGGTGAAATTGTAAAAGGCAGCAGTCTTGATAATGTTTCTAATAACAATGCTAGCAATTTAGAAACTGTTGGAGAGGTGCCTAATTTTGAACTAACCGATCAAAATAACAAAAAAATATCTAACAAAGATTATGAAGGAAAAGTATTTGTAGTAGAATTTTTCTTTTCTAGTTGTGGTACAATTTGCCCAAAAATGAATGCAAATATGCTTGATATTCAAAATAAATTTTTTGGAAATCCAAACTTCGGAATAGCATCAATATCAATCGATCCAGAAAATGACACACCCGAAGTTTTAAAAGCACACGCAGAATCATTAGGAGTAAAATCTGAAAATTGGCATTTTTTAACTGGCGATGAAAACTACATCATGGATTTATCCTATAAAGGTTTTAATCTATATGCAGGAAGAAATCCAAAAATAGCAGGCGGTTTTGAACATTCTGGTTTATTTGCCTTGATAGATAAAAAAGGAAACATTCGTTGCAGAAAAGACGATTACAACAATCCTATAATTTATTACGATGGTCTTGACAAACAAGGAATTAAGGCAATTATGCAAGATATAAACATTCTATTACAAGAATAACAGATGAAATATTATTCAGATGAAAAACTCAACAGAGAAAAATTATAACAAATACATCGTTTTATTATCAGTCGCTATTCCTTTGGCGGTTATTGGCTTATTTACAATCAGGCTAAAAGATTTTGGAATACAAGTAGCACCCTTAAACTTTTTACCACCAATTTATGCCACCATAAACGGTATTACAGCAATAATTTTAATAGCAGCCGTTACAGCAATTAAAAACGGTAACAGAAAATTACACGAAAAATTAATGAAAATCGCAATAATTTTATCCGTTCTGTTTTTATTAATGTATATTGCCTATCACATGACGGCCGAACCCACAGAATATAAAGGAGAAGGTTTTATAAAATATGTTTATTATTTTATTTTATTAACACATATTATACTATCAATAGCCGTAATTCCATTAGTATTACTATCTTACACCCGTGCCTTATCCGAAAGATTTGATAAACATAAAAAAACAGCAAAAATAGCATTCCCAATTTGGTTATATGTTGCCGTTACAGGCGTAATTGTCTATTTAATGATTTCTCCTTATTATGTTTAAATCCCTCAAAAATCGAAGACTGAAAGTCAAAAGTCAAAAGTTGTTATTATTAATCTTTTTTCTTTTTTCAATTCTCTATTCCATTCCCTCAACAGCCCAATGTGCTATGTGCAGAGCCTCATTAGAAAGTGAAGGAAATATACAAAAAGCAGAAGCCGTAAACAACGGAATTGTATATCTAATGGTAATTCCATATGTACTAGCAGGTACATTAGGTTATGTAATTTATAAAATGTACAAAAACAGAACAAGGGATTAAACAACAATGTTGTGAAACTTAACAATGAAGAATTTTGAAATTTAGTTTTTCACGAAAAGCTTGTCATTTTTTACGAAACGATTTTTTGGGGATTTCGTTTTTTTTTTAAATAGATTAAGGTGGGTTCTATAAATTAGCTGATAGCTATTTTTGGAATTATTTTGAATAGATTTTTTCTTTCTTTTTGTTCAAATATGCCCATATTTGAACAAAAAGATGGGAAAAAGATGCCAAATGTAAATTCACTGAACACCGCTGACAAATAAACACAAAGTGAAGTAAAATAAAACAAAAAGAGCATCAGTAAAAAAGTAAATTTACAAAAAAACTAATTTATAGAACCCACCTTAAACCTTTTCTTACTTTTACTGTCAAA
>DYPB01000247.1 GCA_020720185.1 Flavobacterium psychrophilum
GTAAAGGCATTTAATCAAACTTTTGTGATTAACCAAAGTTTTGTACTTTTACCAAAGGTCTGTGATAACTCACCGCCACATCGCCTACACATAGCGTTGGCAGACATAATGAAAAAACTAACAATAATAACAATCTTTTTTATTTTACTTGGATGTTCACCAAAAATAAGTGAACACTTTGAGCAAAATAGATATATCCGAAATTACAACATTCATATAATAAATGACTCATTGCAACTGTATTTTAAAACACCTGGGGACATAACCTATATAACGGACAGAAAAAAGTTAAAGAGAGTCATCCGTAATGAAAAATTTAAAATAGTCGATAGTGTTTTAGTTTATGGGAAAACTGATGACCCACCTTATGAATATTTTGTTACTGTTTCTAAGAACAATACACAAAATTACCCGAAAGATATTGTTATTTTTGACACATTAATTAATAATAAAACGATACGATTTATTGGAAATTCATTGTCGCAAAATTCAAAAAGAACATTAGAAATAGATTTGAACAATATTTCCAAGAGTGTAGAATTAGGACCTCATTATAGAAAACAAATCAACACGGTTTTTGACATTGTAAAAAAATATCAAACTACAAATATTTTTTATGCTGCACTAAATGAAATAAGAGAGTTTCCAACCTATGATAAGCAAGATGAATGGTCGAAACTGCAAATGGAACTAACATTTTCTTCATTTCTCGGGAAAAATGAACTCTATGAAGAATATTTAAACAAACTTGAATCAAAATTTCAGCCAAACGATACAATATTCGAGACAATAAGAGCAAAATCCGTGTATAATTCAGAAGTTTTAGATACGATTATTAAGGAAGCTAAAAATCATAAAATTGTAATGATAAACGAAAACCATTTCTATCCTAACCACAGAATGTTGGTGTCTGATTTGTTGCCAAAATTAAAAGAAATAGGTTACAATTATTTAGCATTAGAAGCACTAAATACAAGTCAAGACAGTATATTGAATCTGCCAAATTCCTATCCTACACTTGAAACAGGGTTTTACACAAGTGAACAAAACTATGCTAACTTAATTAGAAAAGCGAAAGAATTAGGATTTGTATTTATTGCGTATGAAAACACAGAGGAAAATAAAAATAGAGAAATTGGTCAAGCGGAAAATTTACATAACAAAACCTTTAAAGTTAACCCTAATATCAAAGTTGTGGTTTTAGCAGGGATTGACCATATACTTGAAAAACCAACAAGCGGAGGAAAAGAATGGATGGCGACCATTTTCAAAAATAAATATAATATTGACCCTCTTACAATAAGTCAAACTCACTTGAATTCTTATAGAAAACAAATTAATTCAAATTATGGAATAATAAACAGCGACTTTTTCAAAAATGAAAGATTAACGTCTGTTGATTATTTGGTACTCAATAACAACACAAAAAATCTAAAAGAAAACTTTCCAACATCATTTCATTTCAAAAACAATACAGAAAATGATGTTCAAGTAGCATTGTTCTTTGGAAATGAAATTGAAAATAGAGATGATTATATAAAAAAAATACCATATTATACAACAATAATAAAATCAGGAAAGAAAACTGACCTGCCAATAGATGAAAAACAAGAAATATATTTCTACACATTTGATAAGAACGGAAAACGTATTGAAAAACAAATAATTACGCCTGCCAACAATATGTAGGCAATATGGCGGGTAAAGGCATCAAAACTAACTTTTGTAATTAACCAAAGTTTTGTACTTATACCAAGAGACAGTGATAACTTCACCGCCACATCGCCTACACTAACCGTTAGAGCCAATCCGAAAAGAGAAAACTGAATGGATAAACTAACAAAAGAACAACGAACCAAAAATATGAAAGCCGTAAAAAGCAAAGGTTCAAAAATTGAAAATTTGTTAATGAAATCCTTATGGCATAAAGGTTACAGATACCGAAAAAATGATAAAACTGTTTTTGGAAAACCCGATTTAGTTCTTCAAAGTCTAAAAATTGCAGTGTTTTGTGATAGTGAATTTTGGCACGGAAAAAA
>DYPB01000248.1 GCA_020720185.1 Flavobacterium psychrophilum
ATTATTCTAAAACTTCAAGAATAAGACCACCGCCTTCATTAAGTTGATTGTTGTTGGTTGCTGGTTTTTAGATAAGAAATAATAAAAACTCGGTTTCATATCTGTCAATTCAATGTTATCTGCGTTCTAAATTTAAACAATTAGCTATCAGCAGTTAGATTACAGCTATCAGAAAATACCAAGAAAGCATTGTTTATAAGCGTATTGAACTAAACCCTCTAAACTTTTAAACCTCATAAACTTTCATTAAAAACCTTTGCATCTTTGAACCATTAAAAAAAGCCTTTGACCCTTTAAATAAAAAAAAATGACACTAACCATAAAAACAAAAAACAAAAAGAAAATTGCAGCAACTAAAAGTTTTTTAACAGCAATGGATATTAAGTTTAAGGACAAAGCCGAAAAACCATATAATCCAGAGTTTGTAGAAAAAATCTTGCAAGGAGATGTAGATTTTAAAAACGGAAAAGGTATAAAAATGACCATTGATGAATTGAATGCACTATGGAAATAGAATATTCTACAAGAGCAATAGATGATTTAAACTACTGGATAAAAACAGGAAACAAAAACAACATTAAAAAAATTGCAAAATTGGTTTAAGATATTGCTATAAGTCCATATTCAGGTATAGGAAAACCAGAAGCTTTGAAACATCAATTATCAGGAAAGTGGTCAAGAAAAATTGATAAAGAACATCGAATGGTATATTATATTGAAAATAATAAAATTAAAATCTCATCCCTAAAAGGACATTACGAATAAAAACCCCGTTTATAAACACATAGAACTAAAACCTCTAAAACTTATAAACCTTATAAACTTTCTTAAAAAAAACCTGCAAGTTCCAACAGGACAAAATGGAACAAAAAACAAAACCCCGTTTATGAGCGTCATTGCGAGGAACGAAGCAATCTCCTCCTTGACACAACATTAAACAAATAAACATTAAAAAAAATGAAAAAAATTTTATTAACAGCACTTGTCTTGGCAGGAATCTCCGCCACAGCACAAGTAAAAGTGGGTAGCAACCCCACAACACTGGCAACCGATGCCAAGTTTCAGGTAGAAGGCTCTACGGGAGCCCAGACGGTTATTTTAAACAACGGCAATGTAGGGATTGGAACTACAACGCCTCAATCTATTCTTCATGTTGTAACAAATCCACAAGCACAAAACACCGAAGGCTCAGTATTGTTTGGACCAAATCAATCGTATGGAATTTCCTTTAAAAATGTAATAGATGGTAGTGGTCAACCATCATCTTATATTTATGCTCCAACTGCGGGCAATGGAAATTTAAATTATGTTTCAAAATCGTCAGGTGGGTTTCATGCTTTTTTTACACAGGATATAGAAAGGATGAGAATAAACTACATAGGCAACGTAGGTATTGGAACTACAACGCCTACTGCTAAATTAGAAGTAGTAGGTAATATTAAGGAAGATGGAGCTAATGTGGTTAGTTCACCTGGTAATTTTATTCACGGAGGTAGTCCCTATGTACTCCAAAATATAAAAATATATTCAGGTAATTCGACCACTGATGCCACAGGTAACATCTTAGTTGAAGTGCCTGGAGCTAATTTTACCTTTTCTTCAAATGTTATGGCTATGCCTTATAATGCAACACCTATTAGTAGTGGTCAATATTTTACAGGTATAGCTGTTGATGCAACACATATCAAATTATATTCATGGAGTGCTGACGGTACACCAAATCCAAATCAATATATAGCGTTTGTGGTTATTCAGGGCTTCTAATAAAAGGAAGAGTATCTAATTATACTTTCTATAAAAACCTCAAAGGTCTTCGGGTATTAGCCCCCCAACCCCCGAAGGGGGAGTTTGAAAAGCTTTATTATAAAAACCTCAAAGGTCTTCGGGTCTTTGGGGTTTTTTGTTGTTTAAAATTTAAGGTTAATAAGGTTAAATTTTTTAGATTTTTCAATCTTTCAATTTTCAAATTAAAAAAATAAGTATCTTTGCCTTGTAAAATATAAAAAATATGGAACGCCGATACATCGGAACACCC
>DYPB01000249.1 GCA_020720185.1 Flavobacterium psychrophilum
GTAGAACGCCGCCAGTTTGGAGCCTGGGGAACCATAGACAAATTCCGGAACAGCATCGGTGACACGGAGTTTAACTATTATACCACCCTGCTTGACCGTGGCTACACAGGACACGAGCATTTGTTCTTTGTCTCGCTCATTAACATGAACGGCAGGCTCTATGATGCCAAACTTGGACGCTTCCTAAGCCCCGATAACTTTGTACAAGACCCGTTCAGCACGCAGAGCTTTAATAGGTATGGGTATGTGGTGAATAATCCGTTGAGTTTTTCGGATGAGAGTGGGGAGTTTATATTAGCTGCAGTATTGATTGGAGCTTTTGTTAATATTTTTATGCAAGGAATTTCCGGCAATATAAACAGTATTGGAGATTTCTTTTTAGCAGGAGCTATAGGTGCAGCTTCAGGTTTTCTGGGAGCGGGTGTAGCGAGTTTAGCAGCCGGAGGAACATTTCTGAGTGGAGCAGTAGCCACAGGGTTTATGCAAGGGGCATTTGCCGGAGCAGCTTCGGGACTTACTGCCGGTTTTGTAGGAGGAGCCGGTAATGCTTGGATGAATGGAGCCAGTTTTGGCGATGGTTTGATGGCAGGATTAAAGGCCGGCGTAGGTGGTATGTTTATTGGTGCTGCTGTTGGGGGAGTTACTGGGGGTATAAGGGCTAATAAAATGGGGTTAGATTTTATGAAAGGTGATATTGTAAAAGATGCAGCCAAGTTTAACAATCTTTTTAAATCTGAAATTGGCGCCGTAGCTTGCACTGATTGTGCATCTGGTAGTGAAAGCTTAGGTATGTTTCAAAAGGGGGAAAGTATTTCAAAATTTAGAGCAGATTTAGGAGCAAAAAATGATTTTGGACAAACATTTAAAGCATATAAAAAAGCATCAATTTATCGACAATTAGGTAAATCTGTAAAAATGAAAGATGTTTTTCTATTCCAGGATACTGATAAATTATATCATTTACAATCAAATTGGATAAATAATGGATGGGATAATGGAATTACAGGTTATACAAAATTTTTTCCAAAACATAAAATGCTAGCAGTAGTTGGAAACACACCTAATGCTCAAGTTTTTGGTTTAGGCATAAATCAATATAATTCTAGTATTATAGAAATGCTAACTTATTCTACACCTGGCTTTAACACTTCAACAGCAATTTCAAGATTAATTTTTTACGATGCAAGTACTAATAACATGAATTATTATTATAATTGGATAAATAAAATGGAATGGTAAATTTCTTAAATTATGAAAACATTTGTTATATTATTTGTGTTTTTAAGTTGTACTAATACTTACAAGAATACAACTACAAATATTACTGAAAATGCTATTTTAAATAAAAGTGTAGATAAATTTGATGAATATTTAAACATAAAATATCCAAGTTATAAAAACACAGAAGATAAAATGCTTGCATTTTTAAATGAATATGAAAGAATTTATAATTCTGAAAATAATCTGCCTGTTATCAAGGAGGTTAAAAAAGATTACTTCTTTTTCAATGAGCTCTTTTCAGAATGGGAAAAATCCGGATTAATTAATGATGGCTTAAAAAATATTAAACCTGATGTTAAAAAATGGTTAATTGAGATGAATAAACATTATAATGGGAAACCTTTTATTATTGACGATTTTAACAATCTAAATTACAACATAGAATTTTACTATAATGTATATAACCAAGGAGATAGTCCTTTATTTGTAAAGAATTGGATACGAGAAATTGTAGTATTACAAATGTCCCCTTCAACTGCCTTAAACGCATTACGTAACCCAAATTTACGTAATCAATTAAATCAAGATTATATTAAAATATTGTTTTTATCAGAATTTGTCATACCAATATTGATGAAAAATTAATTAACCTTGACTTTGCGGAACAACAAACAGTCTACTGAAGTATATTACTGTAAGCACCATGCACAAACCCAAATCCACTTCCCCAACCGGAGTGAAAGGAAGGGCTTCACTACCAGTGAAACCCTTACTTTAATTTTGCGTTTTTGTTGCTGAATGGATTAA
>DYPB01000250.1 GCA_020720185.1 Flavobacterium psychrophilum
AACACGTATCCAAGCGATGACTTTAGTATAATAGGATAGGGGGTAATGTTACTAAAAAATATGTAAAATAATTTATAGAATCAATGTTATTTAATATTTATACAATTGATTATTAGCCATATACAACACGTGAAGTTCTGTATTATTCAAGTGATGACTTTTGTCAATCGAGTAGGGTAATTTATATAATAAAAAAATGTAAAAAATGATGTTTAAAATTATTTTTGTCTTAAAACTTCTTGTTTTTGTTTTTGTGTTTTCTTCGTGTGAAGTGTTAAAAGAAAAACAAATAAAAGAAGCACGCACAGAAACGGCAGAAAACCGCACTATTTACGAAAATGAAACTCGTTTAATATATAAGCCTAAAGATAGCGTGGTATTCGTCCCTAATCCTATGTTTGTATTGAAAGACACTACTATAGTGAAGCGGGGACAAAACACAACTCTACGGCTCAACTATGACACACAGGGCACTATGATAAAAGCCGATTGCTACACCGATGAAATTAGAGAATTTATAAGTATTCAAAGAGAAATAAATGAGAAAATTTTAACGAAATTAAAAGAAAAAGAGAAAACTAAGGAAGTGGAACGAAAACCGGATAATATTATTTATTGGTTTATTGGGGTTCTGTTACTATTGTTATTAGTTTTCTTGGGTTTCAAGACTTTGAATAAATGATATTAACAAGCGGTTTAGAATTTAAACCGCTTGTTTTCCTTTATAACCGTATCGCAATTATTAGGACGTTCTGTATATTTTTCTGTCATCTTTATTTCTCCGTGTCTGGCTTGGTTACGCACTTTCAAGGCAGGAACGCCTGTATTTAATAGGTCGGTTATACCTGTGTCCTTTAAACTATAAAATTGATATTCGTTTGAGATATTGTAAACCTTGCGGAACTTGTCCCAAAAATCCGTTATTTCTTGTGGTTTTAGTTTTGTTTTCCCTATCATGAAGTTTTTTGAGAAAACAAAATCATCCGGTTTTGCTTTTTCTACGTGTTTCTTTATTAAAGGAAGAAAACCCAAAGGAATGGTAATACTTTCGGTTTTTCTATTTTTAGAGATGTCGGAAGTAATTGTTATTAAATTGCTTTCAAAATTAACATCTCCTACCTTTAATTTTGTTAGCTCCGTACGGCGAATAAAACAATAGTAAGTTGTCATACAAAGCGTGTAAAATCCGTTATTTTCATTTTCAAAATGATTTTTAAAAATAGCTTTTATTTCGGGTGTCAATATTTTTCTTTTTTTTAATTCTACAGGTTTTTTTCTAATGCTTTTTACAAAGTTTTCTTTGATATAGCCACGTTCATACGCAAATTGAATAAATGTATGCAAAAAGGTTATGTAATTGTTATACGTACGGTTTGAACCCTTGCGTTCATAAATTACCCAATCCAATAAATTAAAGACGTAACTTTTATTGAACTCAAAAATAAAATCAATTTTATTTTTATCTATGTAGGATTTAATAACATTCAAATATGAGCGATAAGAACGTAAGGTGTCTGTACGCTTAGCCCCACTTTCTACATCCTGTATAAATTGATTTATAAATTTTTCAGCAACAAATTCAAATGTTTTGTAGTCATTATCAACGTTATCAAAATAAGGCAGCCAACCGTGTGCTAATTTTTCATTGATAGTCAATTGCATTTTTACGGCAATTTTTTTTCGTTCTACTTTGTTTTTTACCACTGGAACATTAACCCTAAAACGTTCTAATTTGTGAGAAATGGGATTTTTTGCATAGTAAACAATTAGATACTGTTTACCTATTCTAATTTCGGCAGGTTTGTAGTCTATAAAAGCGACCGCCGAATTTTTACTAAAAGACTTTGAGTTTTTGTTTTGCGTAGGCATTTTTTTTTATTGCTTAACCTTAAAAAAAAAGGAAAAACAAAAAAAAATGTTTGACATTTATTTGACACTTAATTTTTTAAAAAATTTGCCCCGCCTATTGTATTTACGGGGCAAACCGCTTTTTTTTGTGCGGGTGAAGGGACT
>DYPB01000069.1:0-10366 GCA_020720185.1 Flavobacterium psychrophilum
CCGTCCCGAGTACAAAATTAAAACGCAATTACTTTATTATTAAGTAGTTGCGTTTTTTGGTTTATTGAGTTGCCAAACCATTGCCCAATATCTTTAAAAATCCTTAAATTTATCTTTGCTTTCTTTGGTTTTTATTGAATTTTAGATTAATTCTTAAAATTTAACATTTTATGTTATTCTAATTTTCTATATTTGCTTTATGCAGTTTTCAAATATTTTAGGTCAAGAATACATTAAAAATCACTTAACAAAAAGTGCCTCTACGGGTAGAATTCCGCACGCACAACTATTTGTAGGACAAGAAGGATGCGGAGTTTTAGCAACAGCACTGGCATATAGTCAATACATTTTATGCCATAATATTGATGGAGAAAATAGCAGAGGAAACGAGTCGTGTAATTTAAAATTCAACACCATTTCACATCCAGATTTACATTTTATTTATCCAACAGTAACAACAGAAGCGGTAAAAACGAAACCCAAAAGCATAGATTTTATTGCCGATTGGCGTAAATTTTTATTAGAAAATCCTTATGGAAGTTTGTTCGATTGGTATTCTGTGCTTGGTGTTGCTAACAAACAAGGTGAAATTAGAGTTGATGATGCACAAGAGGTTTTAAAATCATTGGCACTAAAATCGTATGAAGGAGGTTATAAAATTATGATTATTTGGATGGCTGATAAGATGAATATTGCTGCCTCAAATAAATTATTAAAATTATTAGAAGAACCACCTGAAAAAACAGTTTTTATATTAATTACAGAACATGAAGAGGATATATTACAAACCATTAAATCTCGCTGTCAGGTTTTGCATTTTAACGGATTGACTGAAAATGCTATTGCAAATACATTGATTAATACTAAAAATATTGATGAAAAAACAGCACATAAAATTGCCCATCAGGCACAAGGAAATTATAACAAAGCTTTGCATCTTTTGCAAGATGACGGTGATGATTTTCCTTTTGAAGAGTGGTTTGTAATGTGGGTTAGGGCAGCTTTTAGAGCCAAAGGAAACGCAACTGCAATACAGGATTTAATAGCTTGGAGTGATCAAATTGCAGTTTTAGGAAGAGAAACTCAAAAGAAATTTTTACAATTTTGTATAGAAATGTTCCGACAAGCTTTATTGCTTAATTATGAAACATCAAAATTGGTATTTATTGAACCAAAAGTCGATAAATTTAAACTCGGAAACTTTGCACCTTTTGTAAATGGAAACAATATAAATGATATTTTTAGAGAAATTTCAGACGCAATATATCATATCGAGAGAAACGGAAATGCAAAAATTATATTAACAGATTTATCTATAAAACTAACTCGGTTAATCCATAAAAACTAACAAATTATGAATAATGTAGCTTCAATTTTGGTTTTAATTTTTTTGACAATAACTTTTATTCAATCAGCTGTTGATAAACTTTTTGATTGGAAAGAATCTGTTTTTTGGCTAAAGGAACATTTTTTCGAGACTGTTTTTGCAAAATTCATTCCAATTTCATTAACAATATTAGTGGCTTTAGAAATTATATCTGGAGTTTTAAGTGCCGTTGGCGTTATTCGACTAATTGTTTTTAACGATAGGGTTTTTGGTTTTTACGGCAGTCTTTTTTCTTGTATTAGCTTGTTAATTATGCTTTTAGCACAAAGAATTGCAAAAGATTATGAAGGAGCTAAATTAATAACAATGTATTTTATTCCAGCAGTTTTGGTGGTCTATTGGTTAGGATAATATAAATTCAGAAATATGAAAAAGATAATTTATCTACTATTACTTACAAGTCAGATAATCTTTGCACAAAATGGTTTTGATGCAGGAAACACCTTGTACAAAATAGGCAATTATAAGGATGCTATTTTAGAATACGAAGCAGTTATTGATGTTAATAAACAATCGTCAGAATTGTACTTTAATTTAGCAAATTGCTATTTTAAACTTAATAAAGTAGCTCCCGCAATATATAATTATGAAAAAGCATTATTGTTAAATCCTGATAATATCGAAGCACAAAACAACCTTCAAATTGCACAAAAATTACAAGTTGATGATATAAAAATTATCAAAAAAGTAGGATTTGTTAAATTATTACAAAATCTAACCGCAACTTACCACTATGATTTATGGGCTTGGATAGCTGTTTATTTAGCGGGATTATTCTTGTTGTTCTTTTTAGGATATTATTTTTTTAGTAATACAATCTTAAAACGACTATTTTTCACACTAATGTTTATCTCTTTTTTATCGATATTAATAAGTGTTTTCTGTGCAGTTTTTCAGAAAAATCAGCTTAAAAATGACAAACCTGCAATAATTTTTGCTGAAGAAACAGCACTAAAAAAAGAGCCAAAATCAATCAGCAAAGATATTTTTTTATTACACGAAGGTACAAAAGTATTTATAATTGAAACAAAAGATGATTATAAAAAAGTTCAACTAACAGATGGTACAATAGGTTGGATAAAAAAGAATGATATTAAAAATTTGAGGTAATCATATTTGTTGCACGCCTTCTTTTAGGTATAAAGGTTCAAAATAAGCAAGGTCTTCAAAATCATTCTTTAAAAATTTTTCAAACGATAATTTCCCCATTTCATTGGCTGATGGATAAACTATATTTTCTAAAAAGATGAAATTCTCGTTATTTAGAACCGTTTGACATTTTAAATTACAATCCCCTATAAAAAATATGGGTTCATTTATATTTTCAAACGATTTTTCAGTAATAATTTGAGCCTCAACACCTCTTATTCTATTGTGGTTTTTGTCAAAAATAGCACTATAAACCTCCATTCGTCTTGCGTCAATCATTGGTATGATAACCCCTTTGGTTATGGAAATTTTTTTAGACAAAATTTCTAATGAATTAATCGAAATTAACGGAATGTTTAGTGCAAAACACAAACCTTTTGCGGTTGATACTCCGATGCGTAAACCAGTATACGAACCTGGACCTTTGCTAACGGCTATTGCTACCAAATTAGAAAAATTGAGATTTGTTTCTTTGAAAATATCTTCAATAAAAACATGTAATTTTTCTGCATGAGAATACCCGATGCCTGCAATTTCTTTGCAAATAATTGTCTCTCCGTTATTTGATAAAGAAACAGAGCAGTTTTTTGTGGCAGTCTCAATATTAAGAATATATCCCAATTTTTATTTTTTTAGAGCAAAGATAATATTTATTTTGGATGAGTTTTTGAAGAATGAACATAATCAAAAAAATAATTTTGCAAATCAAGAAAACAATATTACCTTTGACAATAATTAACTTAAAAAAGCAAAAAAAATGGGACTAATTTCATTCATTAAAGGAGCCGGTGCAAAATTATTCGGACACAAAGAAGAGGAAGCACCAGCAGCAGAAAAAGCAACATTAAAAGCTGCTGTATTATTAGCACATGTTCAATCACATAAATTACCTTTCAACTCTTTGAAAATTAATTTGTTAGCTGATAATAGTGTGGCAATATCAGGAGAAGTTGATAAACAAGAGGATGCTGAAAAAATTGCATTAACAGTTGGTAATGTTCAGGGTGTTGAAAATGTTGATAATCAGATGACTGTTGCAGTTCCTGCACCAGAGGCTCGTTATCATACAGTTGTATCTGGTGATTGGTTATCAAAAATTGCAAAAGAAGTTTATGGAGATGCTAATAAATACGATGTTATTTTTGAAGCCAACAAACCAATGCTTACAGATCCTGATAAAATTTATCCTGGGCAAGTTTTAAGAATTCCAAACTTAGATTAAAAATATTTTAGAAACAAATATATTTAGGCTTCAGTAAAATGAAGCCTTTTTTTGTATGTTTGTATTTGCAAAAAGAACAATCTAATTTGATATTAATTTTTTTAATAAATGCAGGAAAACCTAACTATAAAATCGTGGGCAGAAGATGATAAACCCAGAGAAAAGTTAATGCTGAAAGGAAGAAACACGCTATCTGATGCAGAATTGCTTGCAATTTTAATAGGTTCTGGAAGTAGAAACGAAACTGCGGTCGGTTTAAGCAAACGGATTTTATCCAGCATTGACAATAATTTGAATAAATTAGGAAAATTATCTATTGATGAACTTTGCAAATTTAAAGGAATTGGCGAGGCAAAAGCCATTTCAATAGTAGCAGCAATGGAGTTGGCTAGAAGAAGGCAAACTGAAAAAGCATTGGAAGTAAAACAAATCTTATCGTCTAAACAGGTTTTTGAGATTATGCAACCCATAATTGGCGATTTGCAACACGAGGAATTTTGGGTTTTATATCTTAATAATAACAAAAAATTATTATACAAAATGCAACTTTCAAAAGGAGGAATAACGGCTACCGTAGTCGATATGCGTATGGTTTTTAAAACCGCTTTCGAGCAAAATGCAACCTCAATAATTTTAGTTCACAACCATCCTTCGGGTAGTTTAGAACCCAGCGAAGCCGATAAAAGCATCACCCAAAAAACGCAAGTTGCAGGAAAACAGCTCGATATTTTGGTACAAGACCACATTATTATTTCTGAAAACAAACATTTTAGTTTTAAAGACAACAGCTTAATGTAAAATGAAAAATACTATAAAACATATTTTTTTCGACCTTGATCATACACTTTGGGATTTCGAAAAAAACTCCGAATTAACTTTCAAAATGCTATTACAGAAACACAATATTGATGTTGATTTTGATAAATTTATCGAATTGTACATTCCAATAAATGCTAAATATTGGGAAATGTATCGAAAAGACGAAATTTCACAAACCCAATTGCGTTATGGTCGGCTGGAAGAAACATTCGATTTGATAGGTTATCAATTTAATAACGAATTAATTGATTTGCTTTCGCACGATTATATTGAAAATTTACCAAAATTCAATCATCTTTTTGAAGGAGCAATTGAAATATTGGATTATTTGAAAACCAATTATAATCTGCACATTATTACCAATGGTTTTGAAGAAGTTCAGAATCATAAAATCAATAATTCTGGTATTTCGCATTATTTTCTAACGATTACTAATTCAGAGAAATCGGGAGCAAAAAAACCAAACCCCATTATTTTCAATCACGCATTACAACTTGCAAAAGCAACCAAACAAAATTCGGTAATGATTGGCGATTGTATTGATGCAGATGTAAACGGAGCTTTAGATTTTGGAATGTCGGCCATTTATTTTAACGAACATCAAAAAACGGTTTCTTCAGCAATTCATCAAATTAGTCATTTATTAGAATTAAAAAAATATTTATAAAATGAAAAAATCCCTACTTATAATAGCAATCTTAATGATAAACCAATCATTTGCACAAAGTTTGAATCAATACAAATATGCTCTTGTGCCCTCAAAATTTTCTTTTCTTAAAGAAAATGACCAATATCATTTGAATACTTTGGCAAAAGCTTATATGAAACAATATGGTTTTGAGGCTTATTTTGATACTGATAACTCTCCAGATGATTTTATAACTATAAATTGCAATAAAATTTATGTTGAGGTACTATCAAATGGTGGAATGTTTACAACAAAATTATCTGTGGTTCTAAAAGATTGCAGAGGCACTATTTTAGTCACCTCAAAAGAAGGAATAAGCCGAGAAAAAGAATATGCTGTTGCATATAATCAGGCACTGCGAATGGCATTTGAATCCATGCAAAATTTGAATTATAAATATGAGCCTTCACAAAAAAGTTTAGAGATGATTGGCGAACCAGAACAGAAAGAGATAAAACAGGGATTAGTTGTAACAAGAAATGACAGGTTTGAAGACACTTTTGGTTTACTTTATGCACAACCAACAACAAATGGTTTTTTTATTATTGATGGCAGTTCAAAAGAGATTATGAGATTATTTATAACCAGTGCTAAAAATTATTTTATAGCAATAAAAAATGATATTCAGGGTGTTTTAATTTTAAATGATAAACGATGTTCTTTTGAATATTATAAAAACAACAAATTGATTTCGGAAGAGATAGCCGTACAGTTCTATTAACCCGACGAAAGAAAATAGATAAAAAAATAGACTATATGTTTTATTTTTAACATATTAGATATTTTAAAATTATTGAAATATCCCTGTCGATTTAATAATCTAAAATCGGAATTCCTAAATCTAAAATTCACTAATATCCATATTTATCCCATAATTTTTTTAGAAACTCACGAATTCCATTTTCTCTCGTATTATTTCCAGGATTGTAAAACGCTGTTCCCGCAATTTCAGTAGGAAGAAATTCCTGATTGGCAAAATTATTTTCATAATTGTGTGAATATTTATAATCATCCCCATACCCCAAATCTTTCATGAGCTTTGTTGGAGCATTCCGCAAATGAATGGGAACCGACAGATTACCAGTTTGCTTAACCGCTTGTTGTGCCTGCTCAATTGCTAAGTAACTGGCATTACTTTTAGGCGAAGTTGCCAAATAAACCGCACATTGACTCAAAATTATTCTACTTTCAGGATAACCAATCGTGGCAACCGCCTGAAAACAATTATTTGCCATTATAA
Source organism: Flavobacterium psychrophilum (assembly GCA_020720185.1). Lineage (GTDB taxonomy): Bacteria > Bacteroidota > Bacteroidia > Flavobacteriales > Flavobacteriaceae > Flavobacterium > Flavobacterium psychrophilum_O. Next base: position 6,506 of record DYPB01000069.1, read on the forward strand.
AAGCCGTCGGATTGGCATTTCCAATGTCTTCACTACTCAAAATCAGCATTCTACGAGAAATAAATTTTACATCTTCGCCTCCTTCAATCATTCTTGCTAGCCAATAAACGGCAGCATTTGGGTCTGAACCTCGAATAGATTTTATGAAAGCCGAGACAATATCATAATGTTGTTCTCCTGTTTTATCATACAAAACGGTGTTTTGTTGTACTATTTGTAAAACTTTTTCGTTTGTAATTTCAACCTCATCGGAGACCGATGCGTTAATTACCAATTCAAAAATATTCAATAACTTTCTACCATCTCCGCCGGATAGTCTTAATAACGCCTCATTTTCGCTTAAAAGGACCTTTTTTTTGCTTAAAATAACATCCGTTTTCATTGCTCGATCCAATAATGCAATCAAATCATCTTTGGAAAAAGGCTTTAAAACATATACCTGACAACGAGATAATAAGGCAGGAATAACCTCAAAACTTGGATTTTCTGTAGTTGCTCCAATTAGCGTTATCCAACCCTTTTCGACCGCCGCTAATAACGAATCTTGTTGTGATTTGCTAAAACGATGAATCTCATCAATAAATAAAATAGGATTTTTTGAAGTAAAAATACCACCACTTTGTTTGGCTTTTTCAATAACTTCTCTAATATCTTTTACCCCCGAATTGATGGCTGATAGTACAAAAAAAGGTCGCCCACTTTCTTGTGCAATAATTTGTGCCAGCGTAGTTTTTCCTGTTCCTGGAGGCCCCCAAAAAATTAAACTCGGAATAATTCCTTTTGTAATCTGTTGATATAAAGACCCCTCAGAACCAACAAGATGAAACTGACCTATATAATCATCTAGCTGTTGAGGGCGAATTCGTTCCGCAAGTGGTTTTTCCATGCCGTAAAAGTACAAAAAACTATATTATTAAAAGGTAGTAATTAATTTGTTAAAAATGTAACTTTTCAAGGTATTAACCCGACGAAAGAAAATAGATAAAAGAAAAATAGACTATATGTCTTATTTTCAAAAGTTTATATTTTTTTAATTTACTGATATATTACCGTCATTTTAATATATAAATTGATATTATATAAAATCAAAATGTACAAACTTTTTTTGTTTTGATTTTTTATCTTTCATTATTGCAAATACGATTAACTTATCTTACATTTGTTGAATATATAAAAATATAGAATTATGAACAATACAGTTCCAACATTTGCAAAGCAAGATAATCTAAAGTTTTTTAGAACTTTAAACACCCGTGTGAACGATTATTTTAAAGAAAAAAACATTTCAAAAACAGGAAATTGGAAATTACATTTAAAAACAATTATTTTATTTACAATTTTTCTAACTCCCTATTTCACTATAATCACATTAACCGAAATGCATATTGGTTGGTTTCTTTTTTTATCGGTTCTATTAGGAATAGGAATGGCAGGAATAGGAATGAATGTAATGCACGATGGCAACCACGGATCCTATTCGAGCAAGAGTTGGGTTAATAAAACAATGGGGGGAACCATTTACATATTGGCAGGAAATGTCTATAATTGGCAAGTTCAACACAATGTTTTGCACCATACTTATACAAATATTCTTGGACATGATGAAGATTTAGAGGCAGGACGAATTATACGATTTACGAAAGATGCCAGATGGTATAGTTTTCATAAATTTCAACACTATTACTCCATTTTTCTTTATGGATTATTAACTATTAACTGGTCATTAACCACCGATTTTAAGCAAATGGGTCTTTATTTAAAAAGAAATCTATCTTATGGAGAGCCTAAAAAACCAATGTTTTTATGGACAACATTAGTGATAACAAAAGTTATTTACTTTTCAATTTGGATTGCATTGCCAATAATTACAGGTGTTGTTTGGTGGAAAGTATTAATCGGTTTTTTTGTTATGCACTATACCGCAGGATTAATTTTGAGTGTAGTTTTTCAATTAGCTCATATAACAAAAGATGCCGAAAACCCTATTCCGAATGAAGAAGGAGAAATGGAAAATACTTGGGCGATACATCAACTGTTTACAACTGTTAATTTTGCTCCCAAAAACAAAATTGTAAACTGGTACACAGGAGGATTAAACCATCAAATAGAGCATCATATTTTCCCGAATATTAGTCATGTCCATTATGGTAAAATAGCCAAAATTGTAAAACAAACCGCAAAAGAATGTAACCTGCCTTATCATGAATACAAAACTATGCGAAGTGCAGTTATTGCTCATTTTAAACACTTAAAAGCCTTAGGAAAACAACCACAATTTGCGTAGTTTTTCTAAAAAAATAATTTCAACTGGTGAAATTTATAGTTAAAAGTTATAATAATCAATAGATAAAACATTTTGGCGTACCCTCCTAAACTACGGGTCGGGTTTTTTGTTTCAAACAGGCTTCAATGAATTTCTTTTAAAATAAGGTTTTGTGAAGTAATCTTTTTTGCAAAAAAAATGGTAAAAAGGATTTCTATTGTACAAAAATAGTTATGACCAATTGTAAACAAAAAAAATCAATAACAAAAAAAACTCAAATTCAATTTAAGTTGTTTTTTAAAAAATTCCCCGCAATTCCGTACATTTTTAAATGGTTTTTAATCAGCTTGATAATAGGTTTTTTTGTGGGTTCAACCTCTGCTGGTTTCTTAATTTCGTTAGATTGGGCAACTAATTTTAGAGAAAATCATTTGTGGTTAATTGCACTTTTGCCAATTGGAGGCTTATTGATTGGCTTGATTTACAACTGTTTTGGTAAAGATATTGAAGGAGGTAATAACCTTTTAATTGACAGCATACACAATCCTAAAAAAAACATTCCGTTCAAAATGGCTCCGTTTGTATTTGTCGGGACTATTGTAACACATTTTTTTGGAGGTTCAGCAGGGCGAGAAGGAACCGCTTTGCAAATGGCAGGAGCCATTGCAAACCAGCTTACAAAACCATTCAAATTAAAAGAAGATGAACAAAAAACATTACTAATTGCAGCCATAGCAGCAGGTTTTGGATCTGTTTTTGGAACACCATTAGCAGGAGCAATATTTGGATTAGAGTTCTTTTTAATTGGAAAGATAAAACATAACGCAATATTTCCAGCATTTTTATCGGCAATTTTAGCCGATTCAGTTACCAATCTTTGGAAAGTTAAACACACCCATTATGCTATCAATTTTATTCCACAAATTGAAATATTACCTATATTTTTTAGTGTTTTAGCAGGAATAATTTTTGGAATATGTGCAGCCTCATTCAGTAAAACGATTCATTTTACAACTGCAATTTTCAGAAATAAAATAGCTTATCCACCATTCCGCCCATTTATTGGAGGAATTATTGTTGCAATTGCTGTCTTTGCAATCGGGACAACAAAATATATAGGTTTAGGAATTCCAACTATTTTAGAATCTTTTGAAAATCAAGAACCCATTTATGTTTTTGCTCTAAAAATGGCTCTGACAATTCTTACGCTTTCGGCTGGTTTTAAAGGAGGGGAGGTAACCCCCTTATTTTTTATTGGTGCAACTCTGGGTAGTAGTTTATCATTCTTCATTCCTTTGCCAACGGCACTTTTAGCAGCAATGGGCTTTGTCGCCGTTTTTGCAGGAGCAACCAATACACCCTTGGCATCTATAATGATGGCAATAGAACTCTTTGGAGCAAAATCTGGCATCTATGTTGCTATTGCTTGTGTGGTCTCTTACCTACTTTCAGGGCACAACAGCATCTATAAAAAGCAAATTATTGGAAATCCAAAAAACAATCGCTACACTACTCAAATTGGCAGATCATTTGACGAAAAATAATATAATATAATCTTAAATTCGATTAGTAATTGCAATTATTAGGGATTGAGTATA
>DYPB01000069.1:10466-11558 GCA_020720185.1 Flavobacterium psychrophilum
AAATATATAAATTTGTATGCTAATGAACGATTTCGTAAAACAAGTGATATTTATTTGTAAAACAGGAAAATATCCCACTTATTTAGTTATAAATCAAGAAGCAGAAAAACTAACTTTAAAGTATGAAAAACGATAAATTATCAATAACTACACTTAAACGATTGAGAGGTTTGAAAAAAAAGCATACAGAGAGGCAGTAAGATTGAAAATTTCAGAAACAAAATTAGAATATGAATACAACCAACCCAAACAACAACGAAGACGACGATTTTCCAAAATTAAGCATCCAGCAAGAAAATGAGTTTAAAAAAATGAAACTCAAATTAGAACACGATGCTATTTTTCCGGATAGTTCAGAAATTAATTTACCTCCAGAAATTGAAGGTATGTTTTTAGACAGTATTTTTAGTTTTGAAAAAGCCCATAAAAACGCTACTTTAATTACTGTTTTTGAAAAATTAGGTAGTCCAAAATTTAAAACTGCCGAAGAATTAACGGATAAAAAATTAGAAAAAGCATTAGAAAAACTAGAAAATTTGATGGATAAACATCATATTGGTCTTGATGTTTTGTGCGATTATGAAGATGAACCAAGATTAATTTATAAATTCATTACTGAGGAACTTTTTGACCATCAGATACTTGATGTAAATATTCCAGGTATGGATACTTCCTTTATTTATGAAGATTTTCATCCAAACCATAAGTTTGATTTAGACAGAGCAACAGAAGATTTCTTGAAAATGTTTTTTGACACCGAATCAGATTTCTATGAGAAATATCATGGAAAGACAGTTGTCAATCATCTTGAATTAAATAATTTTAGGTCTTTATTTAAGAAATTTAAAGTTAAAAATTTTCAAATAGATGAAATAACATTTGATGTCGAAAAAGGAATTGCAGAAGCAACATTTAACATTCATTTTTGGGCAAGAATTGCAGGAACCGACTCTAAAATTAATTATGCTGGTGAAGGTAAAATGCTATTTGAATTTGAAAATGGATTTTGGTATACTAAAGAATTATTCCTGCCAATAAATGACGATAAAGAATAGCGTTTTGATTAGAATTGTCTTAAAACCAACAAAAATT
>DYPB01000251.1 GCA_020720185.1 Flavobacterium psychrophilum
TTTTTATATTTGTAACCAATGTTACTTACTCTATCAACTTAATAAATTACCTTTGGCGAGTATAAACATTTAAAATATGGCAAAAATAATAGTTTTAGGAGCTGGAATTGCTGGTCATACAGCAGCCGCTCATTTAAGAAGAAAGCTATCAAAACAACACGAAGTTTTAGTAGTTTCGCCTAACAGGAATTATCAATGGGTTCCCTCAAATATATGGGTAGGAATTGGTAGAATGAAACCCAAAGATGTAATTTTTCCATTAGAACCTTTATATAAGCGAAAAGGAATTGGTTATAAACAAGCCAAAGCCGTATCTTTTCATCCAGAAGGCGATGCACAAGAAACCAAACCTTATATATTAGTGGAAGGCGTTTTTGGAGATCGTTTAGGCAAACAAGAAAAAGTTACATACGACTATTTAATCAATGCAACAGGTCCTAAATTAGCCTTTGATTTAACCGAAGGTTTATCGCCAGCAACCAACAAAGTATATTCCGTTTGCACCTATGACCATGCAGAACATGCTTCGGATGAGTTGCATAAACTTATAAATCAATTAAAAACTTCGGATAAAAAAGTTAAAATTTTGATAGGTACTGGGCATCCAAAAGCCACCTGCCAAGGAGCAGCATTTGAATATATTTTAAATGTAGAAATGGAACTTCGCAAATTTGGAGTTCGTGAAAAAGCCGAGATTATTTGGATTTCAAACGAATATGAATTAGGTGATTTTGGAATGGATGGAATGTTGATGGATTATAACGGTATCAATATGAAATCAAAAGATATGGTAGAAATGATTTTTGAAGATAGAGATATCCGATGGATTTTAGGAGCTGGTGTTACCAAAGTAGAAGATGGATTGGTTCATTATGAAAATTTAGATGGCGAATTTAAAACAGAAACCTTTGATTTTGGGATGTTAATTCCTGCATTTTCTGGGCATGGTTTTAAAGCTTATAACAAAAATAATGAAGAGATAACCGAAAAATTGTTTAGAGGTTTTATGGTGGTTGATGCAGATTATACACCAAGACCATATGAAGAATGGACGGTTCAAGATTGGCCAGAAACCTATCAAAATCCTTCGTATAAAAATATTTTTGCACCAGGTATTGCTTTTGCACCTCCTCATACCATTTCTAAGCCTCGAAAAAGCAAAAACGGAACCGATATTTTTCCATCACCACCACGAACGGGTATGCCATCGGGTATTACAGCAAGATTAGTAGCCGATAACATTATAGATTCTATCAAATCAGGGAAAGAATCGTTACATCATAAAGGTTCTTTAGGCAATATGGGGGCTGCTTGTATTGCTTCGGCTGGGTTTGGTATTACTAAAGGTAGTGGCGTGAGTATTACAACTTATCCGATTATTCCTGATTATAAAAAATATCCAAACACAGGCGGTCGAGACATCAAAAAAACTTTTGGAGATATTGGTTTAGCTGGGCATTGGCTAAAATTATCTCTTCATTATGCCTTTATTTGGAAAGCAAAAATGCGTCCGTTTTGGTGGTTAATTCCTGAATAATTATCTAATTTTAAAAATATAAAAGTATGCAACGAATTTCAAATGCACAAAAACGAAAAATGCAAAATCCTTTTTTGCAATTTTTTAAATTCATTTTTTTGAATATCAAAATATTACGAATCGTAGCCGGAGGACACGGAGGAACCCGTGCATAGCTGAAAAATAGTTTTTAGATTTAATGGTTGCAAAGGCATTTCTATTTTTTTAGAAGTGCCTTTGTTTTTTTTATTCCAAATTGTAAATTTTTGACCTAAAAATTTAAGTTCCAACCTCCAAAGTATTAATTAATTACTTTTAGAAACCCGTAATGAATTATTAATCTGCCCCATGTTTAATCTCTTTTTAACCCAAATTAGGCATTAGACTTCGTTATGAAAACTCAAAATGCAATAAAAATAAGTGTTCACGGACTATTTTTGAAGAAAGAATACTTTTGTATTTTGAATTTAAAAATAGG
>DYPB01000252.1 GCA_020720185.1 Flavobacterium psychrophilum
TGTGGGGAAACTTGCTGGGTACGGTTCTTAGGGGGCGTAAGCTACCCGGTTAAGCAAAAAAAGAAAAAACAAAACCATTTGAATACATTTGAAAAATTAATAAAAAAGTGTATTTTTGCTAAAAAATAAAATATATGAGACAACAAATTATTGATTTAATATTCAAAATAGCAAAAGAAAAAGATGCGTTCAATACACTTGAAAATCAATTGATAAAAATAACAAAAAAACAACTGACTGATAATATTATAGAATGTGGTATTTTACCAGAAATGTTTAGTCATGATAGTTCGGAAGAAAAATTATGGGCAAAATATTCTGATATAGTTTTAGCTTTATCTCTAAAAAATTTAGGAATTGATGCAAAAGTACTTGGTGCACGAGGAAATTCTGCTGATGTTTATGGTGAAACAAAACAATATACAATTGTTGGTGATGCAAAAACATTTAGATTAAGTAGAACAGCAAAAAATCAAAAAGATTTTAAAATCAGTGCATTAGATAGTTGGCGAAAGGGAAATAATTATGCAATGTTGTTATCACCATTAAGTCAATATCCTACACGTGCAAGTCAAATTTATGCACAAGCAATTGAAAAAAATGTAACTTTAATTTCATATACTCATATATACTTTCTAATTGACAATTTTAAGAATCAAGATTTACAACAAATTTGGGAAACAGGAAATCGTTTAAAAAGCAAATTTAAAAATACAGAATTAACAAGTTCTGAATTATATTGGAATGCAATAGATGAAATAGTTTGTTCGGTTTGTGGAAAACAAATCAATGATTTAGAACCATACAAACAACTTGAAATAGATAAAACAAAAGAAATAGGTAACGAAGGGATAACATATTGGAGAAATAAAATAAATGAATTTAATAAATTATCAAAAGCAGATGCCGTTAGATTACTTATTAAATCTGAAAAAATTGAAGCAAAAATCAAAACAATTGAAAAGGCAATAAAAATTATAAAATTATGAACAAACAGTATTTGAACAAAATAACAAATGCTGATTGTTTAGAGCATTTGAAAAATTTAGAAACCGAAAGCATAGATTTATTTTTATCCGATATCCCTTATGGAATAAATTTAGATGAATGGGACGTTTTACATAATAACACAAATTCTGCATTATTAGGGCAATCACCTGCACAATTTGGAAAAACAGGTTTTAAAAGACGAGGTAAACCAATAAATGGTTGGAGTTTAGCCGATAAAAACAGCGGAAAAGAATACGAAGAATGGTGTTTTAGTTGGGCTTCACAGCTTTATCCAATAATGAAAGAGGGTGCATCATTATTTGTTTTTGGTGCAAGAAGAACGATTCACCGTGCAATTAACGCCTTTGAAGATAGTGGTTTTTTACTAAAAGATACTTTGGCATGGAAAAAACCATCTGCTCATCATAGAGCACAAAAATTGAATAACATATTAGAAAAGCGTGGATTAGAAGATGAATTAGAAAAATGGTCGGGTTGGCGATTAGGAAATCTTGCACCTATTTACGAACCAATTGCTTGGTTTTTCAAACCGTATAAAATTACAATAACCGATAATATTTTAAAAAATGGAGTTGGTGCTATAAATATAGAAGATTGCAAAATAAATGGAAGTAGTCCTACAAATCTTTTAGATTTTGGATTTTCTAAAAATGAAAATAAATTTCACGAAGCACAAAAACCAACTTCATTAATGGAATTTTTAATAAAATTAACAACACAAGAAAATCAAATTGTTCTTGATATATTTATGGGAAGCGGAACAACAGCAGTAGCTGCAAAAAAATTAAATCGTCAATTTATTGGTTTTGAAATAAATGAAATTTATTATACTAAATCTATTGAACGAATCGGTGATAGTATTTTTGAGTCCCCATTAATGAAATATAAACAAAAACAAATGATTAACAATTTATTCGAACAATAAGAAAAAAATGCTTATAATCGAGTAGGAAGAGAATAAGCTAATCAGCTTATTCTCAG
>DYPB01000253.1 GCA_020720185.1 Flavobacterium psychrophilum
ATCAGCAACTTAAATACTATTTATGTAATACAATAAATTATCATAAATTAGTGAACCTGTCAAGCTGCAAGCATGATTAGCGGCTTTTACATATTCTTTGCGGATTTAAGGTAATCTTATAAAGAAATGAATTACTTTTGTAAAGTAAGATACTTATAAATATGAGTAAAATAAGGATAAAAAATTTCGGACCCATCAAAGAAGGTTATCAAGAAAATGATGGTTGGATTGACATTAAAAAAGTTACTGTTTTTATTGGGAATCAGGGTTCTGGTAAAAGTACAGTTGCTAAGGCTGTTTCAACTCTTTCTTGGCTTGAAAAGTCCATGAACCGTGGAGATACAGATAAAAAGAACGTTTCTTTTTTCTCGTTTAAAAAATTTTTTGAATACCAAAAGATACATAACTACTTTTCAAAAAATACTTTGATTGAATATGTTGGCGAGAAATATCATATTATTTACGACACTTCAATGAGATATCCATCAATTAAAGAAATTGAAGACTATAAATATATAGTTCCCAAAATAATGTATATTCCTGCAGAAAGGAATTTCTTAAGTACCATTAGCGATGCATACAATGTAAGAGGTTTGCCGGACAATGTTTTTACATTTGCTGAAGAATTAAAAAGAGCACAAAAGGAATTAAATGGCAAAAAACTTAAACTTCCTATTGCTAATATTACATATGAATATGATGACAGCAAAGACGAATCGTATGTAATTGGAGAGGGGTATAAAATTAACTTATTAGAAGCATCAAGTGGATTACAATCATTTATCCCATTATATCTTGTATCTCGAAATTTAGCAATGGCAATAACAGATGATGAAAAAACACTGAGAAAAAATCTGAGTGTTACACAATCTTTACGGATGGATAAGGAAATTGCCGATTTAATGTTAGGAAAACATGTTGCCAATTTCGAACAGTTTCAAGAAATTGAAAAGATACGTGCACGGTATTATAATAAATGTTTTTTGAATGTTGTGGAAGAGCCTGAACAAAATATGTTCCCATCATCACAACAGCAATTGTTATATAGTCTCTTGGAATTTAACAACATGAAGGAAGGAAATAAATTGATTATGACAACTCATAGTCCTTATTTAATTAATTATTTAACCTTATCGGTTAAAGCTTTTTCTGTTTTTGATAAATTAATGAATTTTTCGGATAGAAAACCCGAATCTTTTTTGGCAAGATTAAACAAGATAGTCCCTCACAAAACAATGACAAATCAAAATGATATAGTAATCTATGAATTAAATGAAAGAGATGGTTCAATCAAAAAGCTTGGTAATTATGAAGGTATTCCTTCGGATAGAAATTATTTGAACCAATCACTTGCAGAAAGCAATAGTTTATTTGATTCACTATTAGAAATTGAAGAAAATTATGAGTTTGGATTTCTTTAATGCTGTTTGTCAAAAAACAACAAGCGAAAAAAAATTTGGCTTGTATGATGCGGAGGACAAAACACCGGCAAAAATAAAACTAACCGATGAATCTACTTGGAATGCTACTATTATCAATAATAGTGGCAAGATGGTTCATTTTACCGCCATTGACAATTGTATTGATGTTTTTAGAGATAATGGAGAAATGGATAGTCGTTGTGATTGTATGCTTATATATGATTTAACGCTTTTATTTATAGAACTAAAAAATAAAAGAGATTCGTGGCAAGCAGAAAGCTTGTCGCAAATAGAAAATATTGCAAAAATAATGATTGATGAAATACCGGATTATTATTACAGTTTCAAAAAACGGAAAGCAATTGTCGCTAACAGAAAAAGTCAATTTCCAGCCTTTCATAATTCAAACGCTGAACAACGACAATATTTTTATTCAAGGTTTAAGATGAGAATCCAATTTGAAGCAGAAATCACAATAGAATAAATAGATGGCATTTTAGGCTTCATAAAAAGGCAATTTCACTACTTTTGCAGGAATATTTTTATCCCTGATTTGAATAA
>DYPB01000254.1 GCA_020720185.1 Flavobacterium psychrophilum
TAAAATTTGAAAACAATTCACTTTGACTTATTATTCTAACATCTCCACGTCTTGTTTCTCTGTTAAAATTGTAAACTCTATAAATAAATGCAGATTCTTCATATTCTTCAAAAAAATGTCTTTCATTTTTACTCATAAAGAATGGTTGATTGAAATCACCGCTTGTAGTCTTAACTTCTATATAACGAGGTGAACCGTCATCGTTTATTGAGAAAATATCATAACCTAATCCGTCACCTTGTAATCTACTCAAATGCTGAACATTTTGTGTCGCTTTTGTTCTGTCTATCATAAGTGTTTCGATTAAGCGGTCAATTTCAAACTCTAAAACAAATTCTTCGCCTTGGTCGCCAATTTCATTATTTCTATCTCGTGCTTTTTCCCAATCAACTTTACGAGCAATAAAGCGTCTAGTTTTTTCCTTGATTGTTGTTATTTCAGCAGGCTGAATAACCACTTCTGAAATAGGATTTAGTAGAGAAAATTTAGCTGGAGAATAATTTTTATCAAGAACAAAACCCTCTTCATAGACTTTAACCAAGTCTTTTTGGTGAGCAACAATATTACCTATTCTTTGTGTTATAAGAACTTCACCCTGTCTTGTTGTAGAGGGTGTGTTATCTTCTGCATCAAAAGTTAAAACAGTATCTAACAAATTTTTAACCTCTGAAGTGTTTAATTCTCCATAAACGGTTAATAGTGGTTTTATCGCTCTTCTTATTTGTGCTTCTGTGTGTGCCATTACTATTTTTTAATAATTTGTAATTAAAAGGTGTTCTACATTTTTGTCGTTTCTATTCATAAAACTAACCAAATAGGTTTTGTCAAATGATTGAATATTTAAACCTTTGTCATTGTATAAGTCAAAAATGAAATCAGTATTTTTAATTATCATCATCCATTTTGCTTCGCAACTATTTATCAGATAGTTTGCTAATCTTTCTTGGTCTTTTCTTGTAAATTCATTTTTTGCATATGTGCTAAATTCACTATCATATGGTGGATCAAGAAAAATAAAATCATTTTTGGTAGGATTGTGCAGTTTGAAAAACTGTTCAAAATCTTCATTTTCAATTATGGTATTATCAAGTAATGATTTTAATTCTTGTGTTTCTAAATAGTCGATTTTTTTGCTGTAATTTTTTTTATTATAGGCAATTCCACCATATGGAACATTGAAATCTCCACTTGAATTGTAACGAAACATTCCACTATAGGCAAAATTCCTTATGAATAAAAATATTGCTGATTTAAAAGCATTTTGAATATTATATTTTTTTGTATTGTTATATATATGTCTAAAGTGCATATAAAATGCACTTTTAAATGCTGTTTCAATGTTATCTAAAATGTCATTATCCGGTAATTTTGATTTTAAAATTTCTAATTCTTTCATTCGCTTAATTTTACGAATTAGATTTACTTTTATTTCTTTAATAAAATTTTCAATATTGAAGTTGAAAATTGTTGAGAACATTCCGTTAAACTGTTCTGCATTTTTAAGAATAAATTCAAAAAGAATATCTTTTAATTTTGTTTCGTTAATTATATTTTCAGAAAATTCTTTATATGTTTTTATAAAAAATATTGAATTTTGTTCTGTTACAAAACTTAACAAATCCCAATTGTGAATTATTTCTTTAGTTGCTTGAAAAAAAACTTTTCTGTCTCCATTTGTCAAACTTCTATAAAGCAAAATTAATTCATCGGATTTGTCGTTTATGAAATATTTGTCTGCTTGAACTGCTGTATAAACAGCACCTCCACCAACAAATGGTTCGTAGTAATTTTGTAATTTTGTATTTGGTAAATTAGGAAGAATGTATTTTAGTTCTTGCTCTTTTCCTCCTGCCCATTTTAATATAGGTGATAGTTTTCTTGTATCTACATAGTTTGTCAAACCAAGTCCGATTTGGTTATATGTTTCTACTGGTTCTGATACAATGTTTTCCATTTTGCAAATTTACAAATTTTATT
>DYPB01000255.1 GCA_020720185.1 Flavobacterium psychrophilum
TAATAAAAATCATTGCGGATTTTAGGTAATAATGTAAACCCCTCTGCTTCCAAAGTAAATATAGACGCAATTGCCTATTTAAAACATGCGTCAACACGGCTGAAACAGGCTATTGACTCAATAGAAAATAGAGAACATACGTATATAGGGATGTTGGTGGTAATTTTAGAAGACGAACTGAATACAAATTTCACTATATGAATAAAGGCGGATTCTCTTGGGAAAAGTTAATCGGAATTTCAAGAGTAAAATCAAATATTTCAAGAAGTATAGGGATTCCATTAACTAAAAATGGGAGAAATCAAAAAATTGGAAGCCTCATAACTAACGTACTTGCTACAATAAGTAAATTAATAAATTCAAAATGACTCCAACTGCTGAACAAGAAAAAATATATAATTTCATCAAGTATGATTCTAATCACGGAATTATTGACGCTGTTGCAGGCTCTGGAAAAACAACAACAATAATTGAAAGTATAGGATTTGTAGATAAAGATAAATCATTATTGTTTTGTGCTTTTAACAAAAGTATTAGAGATGAAATTCATAGCAGAATATCTGAAAAAGGATATGACAATATTGTGGTTAAAAATCTTCACCAACTTGGATTTGATATTTTAAAATCTAATTCAGAAGTTGATTATATTGTTGATACTAATAAGTTTGACAAAATAATTTCAAATTCAATCAAATCAGATTTAGAATATGAATTAAAAAAGTATTTAAAACTTTACGATGTAAATATTGAACCTAAAGATAGTTTTGAGGAAAGTATTCTTAAAAACAGCATAAACTCATTCAAGAATAAAATATCTGATTCTGTAAATAAAATTAGATTAACACTGACAAAAGATAGCTTTAAAGAATTTAAAGAAATGATAATTCATTTTGGAATTATTGACATTACTAAAACAGGTGTTGAAATTTTAGATAAAGTAATTGATATAATTCTAAAATGTACATTACAAGTTTTAGAAATCGGTAATTTGAAAGCTGAAAAAATCAACTTGATTGATTTAACTGATATGCTTTATCTTCCAAAGTATTTTGAACTATATCCAAAAAAAACTTATGATATCCTTTTTGTTGATGAATGTCAAGATTTATCCAAAGCTCAATTAGCGGTAGCTTTAAAATATGTTAGAAAAAATGGAAGAGTAATTGCTGTTGGTGATCCATATCAATCCATATATGGTTTTACTGGTGCAGATATAGAATCTTTTAGCAGATTTGAAAGATTATTAAAAAATCATAATAAGTTATCATTGTCATTTTGTTTTAGATGTCCAAATAATGTAATTGAATACGCTCAAAATTTTAGAGAAGATATTAAACCATTCACTGAAAAAGAGGGTATTATAGAAAAAATTGATTTTCATGAAGTAACAGATTTAACCAATAACGGTGATTTAATTATAAGTAGAACAAAAGCCCCACTAACAAGTTTATTATTTGTTCTTTTAGAAAGTAATAAAAAGGTTAATATTCATCAAGACGACATAAATGACTTATTAAATGAGTTACGATTTCTGTTTTCAAAAGAAGAATTAAACACAGTAAATGTGTTTCGAAATGGTTATGACTTTTTTGAAAAAATTAAGGACCGAAACATTTACTTTGTCGAAAACAACGCAAAAAAAATGTCTAATGCGAGTCAAAAGAAGGAATACATTAAAGATGAAACCGGTTATGTAATTCGCAGAGTTAACTTTCTTCAAAGACAATCTTCAATCCACATTGATGTAAGAACAATTAATGAACTTATTAAAAGAATTGAAAATTTAGTCACTGAAAGTGATGAAGCAATTAAATTATCTACGATTCACAAAGCTAAAGGGCTTGAAAATAAAAAGGTTTTTATTCTTGATTATGACAAATTGCCAATGAAAAAAGATGGACATAAACCTTGGGAAACAATTCAAGAAAACAATCTTAAATATGTAGCTTTAACAAGAACAAAACATACGTTAT
>DYPB01000070.1 GCA_020720185.1 Flavobacterium psychrophilum
AAAAAAACTAATTTATAGAACCCACCTTAAACCTTTTCTTACTTTTACTGTCAAATAATAGATATATCATTTCAGGTTTAAACACCGAAAATAATTACCATTAACCATCAACTAATTATGGCATCACTATTACCAAACACCGCAATTCTTGGCACAAAAAATGCTAGACATTTGTTGCGAAGAGCCTCGTTTAAATACACAAAAACGCTGATTACTCAATTTGCAGCATTGACTCCACAACAAGCATTAGATTTATTAGTTGCCAATGATCCACTATCAGTTGCATTGCCTTACGATCCATCAATTACTACAACCCCCGATGGATATTGGACCCAAGTAGCTGACCAAACACAATATGCTGGCACATCAGGGCGGAAGAAAATATTTGTTGCAGGTTGGTGGTGGCACAATGCCATGCAATCGGCAACTTTAAAATTCAAATTATCACACTTTTTATCTACACGATTTACGGTCGAAAAATCTTCAAGTGTAGGAACATCTGCCGATTTTTATGATCATCTCCGATTGATAAATTTCTATACTTATGGGAATTATAAAGAATTAGCCAAAAAAATGACCTTAGACAATTCAATGTTGATTTACCTTAATAATACTTCCAATTCACGAACTTCACCCAATGAAAATTATGCCCGAGAGTTTTTAGAATTATTTACTATTGGAAAAGGTGCACAAATTGGTGTGGGCGATTATACCACTTATACAGAAGCCGATGTGGTACAGGCCGCAAGGGTTTTAACAGGTTTTAAACGACAGGCTGATAGATTGAATATTGACACAACAACAGGAATCCCGAAAGGATATAATGTTTTTTCAAACCATCATAGAAGCCCAAAAACTTTTAGCCCAGCGTTTCAAAACACAGTTATTGCAGCTGCCACAAATGCAGCAGGTATGGATGTTGAGTTAAATTCGTTTGTAGAAATGGTTTTTAACCAACAAGCCACAGCAAAAAATATTGTTAGAAAACTCTATATATATTTTGTAAAAAGCAATATAACAACCGAAGTTGAAACAGATATTATTACACCTTTGGCTAATGATTTATATACCAATGGTTATGAAATTTTGCCAATCGTTCGCAAATTATTAGAGAGCATGCATTTTTATGATTTGGATGATTCGAATGCTTTGGACGAAAATATTGGTGCCATAATCAAATCGCCTTTGCAACAAATTTCAGAAATTTGTAACTATTTGCAATGTACCATTCCAGATATAAATGGTACGGAAGCTAATAAATATGATTTTTATTATCGATTTTGGCGAAATTTTATTCACGAATCTTATATGGCGAGTTCAAATATGCAAGTATTTGACCCTGAAAATGTTGCAGGACACCCTGCTTATTATCAAGCCCCCGATTTTGATAAATCTTGGATTGCCTCATCAACCATCATTGCCCGATACCGATTAGGAGAATCGCTTTTAGACGGTTTTAATAGAATAAGTGGTAATGCAAATATTTATGCGAAAATTCAAATATCGTTAGTAATTAGAAATGGAGGATTGATTTCAAACGCATACGATGCCTTTACATTAGTGTCAGAACTTTGCAATGATTTATTTGCACAACAACCTGATACAGATAGAATTAATTATTTTATGAATTCATTTCTCTTACAAGGATTAGACCCAGGATATTGGTACACGGCTTGGAATAATTATATAACAAACTCTAATAGTTCGGTTGTAGAGCCAAGATTGAAAGAGTTGGTTAAAAATTTATTGAGAGCACCAGAAAGTCAGATATTTTAATTTAATTAAAAATTAAAAATTAAGAATTAAAAATTTTCTAATTTATAAAAATATATTTCAATGAAAAGAAGAAACTTTATCAAACTATCTGCAACGGCATCAGCATTAACGCTTTTGCCAACCGAAGTTTTTGCCCTTTTTAAATCGGCAGGAATGACCTCTTGCCCAAATATTAATAACAAAAAATTGGTTTTGATACAATTGGCTGGAGCCAATGACGGGCTAAATACTTTGGTTCCAGTGAATCAATACGGTACTTATGCCACTTTGCGACCAACCATAAAATTGAATAATATTGGCACAACCAATGGGTTAATTCAATTAGATTCAACTTTACCTTTGGCAGATCAAGTTGGTTTGCACCCCTCAATGACGGGTTTCAAAAGTTTATACGATGCTGGTTTAATGCGAGTTATACAAGGAGTTGGATATCCATCTCAAGACAAATCGCATTTCAAATCGACCGACTTATATTTTACAGGTGGAGATGGAACGGCAGCAAATAACAATATACAAAGCGGTTGGATTGGTCGGTTTTTAGAAAATTATTATGCAAATTTCTTAACCGCAAATTTCCCATTGGGTATCCAATTGGGCAGTAGCGAAAACTCATTAGGATTTCATGGCGTGGTAGAACACGGTATGTCGATGAATATGAACGGACAAGATAGTGCTGGGTTTTATTCAGTAATAAATGGATTAGGTGGCGTGGCTCCAACCAATATTCCAACCTCAGAATATAACGATTTGATACAATTTATTTTAAACAGCGATAGTTCAACAAGTGTATATGCCAACTCCATTTCAACTGCCTTTAATGCAGGTACAAACTCGGTCTCTTACCCTAATACTGGTTTGGCAAATCAACTAAAATCGGTTGCCAAATTCATTTCTGGAGGGTTACAGACCAAAGTTTATTTAGTAAAAATTACAGGTTTTGACACCCACGATTTACAAGTGGCAGCAGCATCTACAACCCATCTTGGCACGCACGCTAATTTATTGGCTGAACTTTCTGATGCGGTAACTACCTTTATTACAGATATGAATAATCAAACACTTGGCGACGAAGTGTTGGCGGTAACTTTTTCTGAATTTGGACGAAAAGCAGGTGAAAATGCAGGATTAGGAACCGACCACGGTGAGGTTTCTCCTATGTTTGTTTTCGGTTCTTCGATGGCGGCTGGAGTTTCTGGTACAAACATCAATTTGAGTGAAGCCGTTTCTACAAATAATTATCAAGTTCAAACCTTTCAACACGATTATAGAAGAGTTTTTAGCACGATTTTGCAAGATTGGTTTGGGGTTTCGAACCCAACATTAGATTTATCTTTTTATAATTATACTACAAATTCTGGTTATTCAGCAAACAAATTAAATCCATTTTTGAAATCAACTGCTTTGGTGCCAACAAGTTGTTATTCCGATGCAGTTTTAGGTACGAATAATTTTGAATCTACGAATGATATTGTAATTTTTCCTAATCCAACTTCTGAAATTATTACTATCAATGCTGTTGATACTATCAATGCCGTGGCTGTTTATTCTATTGATGGCAGATTGGTTGCCACCTACCGAAACCCACAAACGAGCAATCAATTTATTATCGGCGTTCAAGATTTTTCTGTTGGAATTTATAATTTTAATGTAACAACCGATACAGGAAATTTTAGTAAAAAAGTGATTGTTAGACGATAATTTTCAAAATAATATGCTTGTAATTAATCTCTTATATATTAGAAATTAGTCAAAATTTTTTGCAACTGCCTCACACACGAACTCTAAAAATCTTTCGTCATCGGCAGTAAATGGATTTAAAAAATGGCTATCGATATCTATTTGTCCGATATTTTTTCCGTTTACAAAAAGTGGTACTACAATTTCTGATTTTACAGTAAAACTACAAGCAATATAATTATCTTGTGCCGAAACATCTGGAACTACAAAATTCTGGTCCGAAACAGCAACTTGTCCACAAATTCCTTTGCCAAACGGAATAACAGTATGGTCAGTAGCCGCACCCGAATAAGGTCCTAAATGCAAGGTCTTACTATCGTGATTGGCAAAATAAAACCCAACCCAATCATAATAGGCTACATTTTCTTTCAGATAATTACATATTTCAGATAATTTCTCATCTATTGATAGACCATTATTGGTAGTAATAGTAACAATTCTCGGCTTTAAGGTTTCAAAATTCATAATTAATTTTATTTTTTACAAAAGTATGAGTAGCAATTTGATTTTTTGCATAAATTTGAAAAAAAATTACTTTGAAGAAATATTTTAACCTATACAAACCTTTTTTGCTTTTTTTAGCAAAATTTCTAATCTCCTATTTGGTGCTAACGGTTATATACCAATCCTATCTCAATCGGTTTGATAAACAAACTTTTGAGACCGATAGTTTTACAATAATAGTTGCCCATCAAACCGCTGATTTATTACAATTATTTAACGCCAATACCCATACTGAACCCAGTAAAACCGAACCTTGTATGAATTTTTATTACAATAATAAATTTTCGAGCAGAATAATAGAAGGTTGCAATGCCATAAGCGTTATGATTTTATTTACAGCTTTTGTAATAGCTTTTTCAGGAAGAATAAAGCACACCATTTTATATATTTTAGCAGGTGTTTTCTTAATCCATTTTATGAATATAGTCCGAATTACCTTGCTAAATGTTGCCTCGTTTCATTATCCTCAATATGATGTTTTGCTCCACGATATTATTTTTCCTTTGTTTATTTACGGAGTAGTTTTTATTTTATGGATAATTTGGATAAATAAATTCTCTAAATATGCTAAAAAAAATGTTTAAAAACATAGCACAAATTTTAATCCTTTCAACCCTAATTTTATTATTGATTAGTGTCCGTTTGTTAGAAAATCAACTCTTTTATGACCCTTTTTTAATCTTTTTTAAAAGCAGTTCCTCTACAAATGCTCTGCCTATTGTTGATGTCCTAAAACTATTCTTCTCCTATCTTTTCAGATATTTTTTAAACACCATAATTTCATTGTTAATAATATATATATTGTTTAAAAACAAGGGTTTAATAAAATTTACAAGCTTTCTATACCTTATCTTTTTTATAGTTTTAATAAGCTTATTTTTCATAGTTTATCAATATTTTGCACAAACGAATAAAATGACACTTTTCTACATTCGACGATTTTTAATCCAACCCGTCTTCCTATTATTATTCATTCCTGCATTTTATTTTCAGAAAAAAAATTAGAATAAAAATAAAAGATTTATCTTGCCAAACGAAAAATTAGCAAGATTTTTAAACAAATCATTTCAGTTTTTCAGAAGCATTATATGTAAAAATCTATTCAAAATAATTCCAAAAATAGCTATCAGCTAATTTATAGAACCCACCATAATTTAATAACGATTTTTATAACTACAAAAAATAACAACTCAACTTATGAAAACAAAAGCAACACTAAAAAATATCGCAAAAGAATTAAATGTATCGGTATCAACCGTTTCAAAATCATTGAATAACAGTGCGGAAATTAGCGATTTAACAAAAAAAAGAGTACAAGAATATGCAAAATTAAAAAACTACAAACCTAATTTAACCGCCTTAAACCTAAAAAACCAAAATACAAAAACAATAGGAGTAATAATACCAAACATCCTAAACTCATTCTTTGCCAAAGTATTTTCAGGAATTGAAAAAACTGCCGAAGCTAAAGGATACAATCTAATAACCTGCATATCAAACGAATCGATTGTCAAAGAAATACACGCATTAAATATATTAAGTAATGGAACAATCGACGGGTTTATACTCTCAATATCTGAAGAAGCACAGAAATTACAACAATTTGACCACTTCAAATCGATTCTAAAAGATGACATTCCAATAGTAATGTTCGACAGAATTGCCGACGAAATTAACTGCGATAAAGTAATAGTAGATGATTACGAATCGGCAATAAACGCTACCAATTTTCTAATACAATCAGGCAGTAAAAAAATAGCAATATGCTCGTCAATAAATAACTTAAGTGTAGGGAAATTAAGAACAAACGGATACCTAAAAGCATTAGAAAATCATCAAATAAAAGCAGATGAAAACCTAATGATTCTAACTGAAAATGAAAATGATTTTGACCCAAAAGCCAACAAATTATTAAAAGAAAATAGAGTAGATGCCATATTTGCCATTGATGAATATACTGCAACGGCAGTATTAAAAATGAGCCTAAAACAAGGCTATAAAATTCCAAATGATTTACAAATAATAGGATTTGCAGACGGGATTTGGTCTCGACGAATGACTCCAAGTTTATCAACCGTAAGCCAACACGGTCCAGAAATTGGAGAGGTAGCGGCTAATTTATTAATAACAAGATTAGAATCAAAAAATAACGAAAATTGGAAACCCAAAACAATAGTTATTAAAACCGAATTGCGGTATCGAGACTCGACCAAAAAAAACTAGTTTCGTCTTCTGTCATCCTTAATCAAACGATACATCAATGCCTGCGATACAGACAAAATAATACTAAACCACAAAGCCGTCCAAAAACCAGCAACCTGAAAACCATCAATTAAATTTGAACAAATTAGTATCATTATTGCATTGATAATAAGCAAGAAAAGTCCCAAAGTGAAAAGCGTTATAGGAATGGTAAAGAAAATAATTATTGGTTTTACAAAAACATTAAGCAAACCCAAAACTGCTGCCACAATTATAGAGGTTTTTATACCCTCATCAAGCCGAACACCGTCCATAAACCGTGCAATTATCATTACTAAAACTGCCGTAATAAATATTTTTAATATTGTTTTCATCTGTTTCTTTTAATTACAAAAATATTTAAAATTTTCTAAAATAAATCCTCACATCTAAAAACTTCTTTCAGACGAATTCCTTTTTCAGTTTCCTCAACTGTAATTATTTGATTATGAGCATCGTGTTCTAAAAATAAATAATAATTATTTTGTGCAGCAATAGTCAATAAATTAGCCTTTTCTGGCATTGTTAAAAGTGGCCTGGTGTCATATCCCATAACATAAGGCAATGGTAAATGACCCGCCGTTGGAATCAAATCGGCACAAAAAACAATAGTCTTATCTTGATATTCTATCTGCGGAAGCATCATTTTTTCGGTATGACCATCAACAAAAAACACACTAAAATCTAATTCAGATTTTGTAATAAAATTAGTTTCTCCCCTGCTAATAAAATTTAATTGTCCACTTTCTTGTATCGGCAAAATATTTTCGCTCAAAAACGATGCTTTTTCTCGTGCATTAGGATTTGTTGCCCAGTTCCAATGATTATTATTAGTCCAAAATTTTGCGTTTTTAAAGGCAACTTCATACCCCGTTTTGTCTTTATTCCATTGAACGGAACCACCACAATGATCAAAATGAAGATGTGTCATAAAAACATCCGTAACCTCATCACGATGAAAACCATATTTGGCTAATGACTTATCAATAGAATGGTTGCCCCAAAGCGAATAATAACCAAAAAATTTCTCCGATTGTTTGTTGCCCATTCCAGTATCAATCAATATTAATCGATTCCCGTTTTCTATCAATAAACAGCGTGCTGCAATATCGATAAGATTATTTTCGTCGGCAGGATTGGTTTTATTCCAAATTGTTTTTGGAACAACGCCAAACATTGCACCGCCATCAAGCTTAAAATTTCCTGCTTCTATTGGATATAGTTTCATAAGGTTTTTATTACTAATAATCTTTGTTTGGTTTTCTAATCATTCAAAATAGCATCAATACCTGGCAGTGATTTTCCTTCGAGCATTTCTAACATTGCTCCTCCACCTGTTGATACATAACTCATCTTGTTTTCAAAACCAAATTGTTTTACGGCTGCAACTGAATCGCCACCACCAACTAATGAAAACGCTCCATTTGCGGTTGCCTCGGCAATAAAATTACCCAATTCAATAGTTCCGTTAGCAAATTTTTCCATTTCAAAAACCCCTAAAGGACCATTCCAAAGAATAGTTTTTGATGCTAATATTACTTTCTTAAAATTTTCTAATGATTGAGGTCCAGCATCAAGCCCTTGCCATCCCTCTGGAATTTCACGAACGGATACTGTTTGGGTTTTAGCATCGGCTGCAAAAACATCGGCCGCAATAACATCAATTGGAATATGAATTTGAACCCCTTTCTCTTTTGCTAATCTTAAAATTTCAAGTGCTAATTCTTGTTTGTCGTCTTCACAAATAGAATTTCCTATTTTTCCACCCAATGCTTTCACAAAAGTAAAAGTCATTCCACCACCAATAATCATATGATCAACCTTGTCTAGAATATTCTCGATAACTGTAATTTTTGAAGACACTTTACTGCCACCAAGCACTGCTGTTACTGGTTTTTGACTGTTTTTTAATACTCTGTTAAGGCTTTCTATTTCTTTTGCTAATAAACTTCCAAAACATTTGTTGTTTTTAAAAAACTGTGCAATTATAGTTGTAGATGCATGAGCTCTATGTGCGGTACCAAAAGCATCATTAACATATATATGGCCTAGACTTGCTAATTGTTTGGCAAAATTCACATCTCCAGCCTCTTCTTCGTCATGAAAACGAAGATTTTCAAGCAATAAAACTTCGCCATTTTTTAGATTGTCTGCTGCCGTTCTTGCTTCTTGACCAATACAGTTTTCTGCAAATTTTACATCAACCGCTAAAATTTCAGAACATTTTTCTAATATGTGTTTTAACGAATATCTTGCCTCCACACCTTTGGGTCTTCCTAAATGAGATATTAAAATTACACTGCCTCCATCGGCAATAATTTTATCTATTGTTGGTTTTGCGGCTTCAATTCGGGTAACATCCGTTACCTTAAAATTTTCGTCTAATGGCACATTAAAATCTACTCGAACGATGGCTTTTTTGCCTTTAAAATTAAAATCGTTTAGGGTTTTCATATATTCAAATTTATTGCAAATATACTATTTTAGGCACAAAATTTAGAAATGTATTTATTATTCTGTTTTTCTAATTTTTTAAATCCTATGTTTTTTTGTAAATTTACAAAGAAATTTCATAGCACTTTAAAAAAAAGAATTAACCTTTAAGTTACTTTTTTTATCTAAATTTGCATATAATTATTAAAACTATGAAAAAAACATACCTTTTATTTATATTCTTCCTATCCGTAAAAGCATTCAATCAAGTAATCATAAATGAGATAGATCCTAATACAACAGGAACTGACTCGTTAGAATTTGTAGAAGTTAAATCGGCAACACCAAATTTTTCTCTAAATGGTTTTGTATTGGTGTTTTTTAATGCAAGTTCTGGGTCAAATGTAAGTTATATGGCATATGATTTATCTGGAATGACTACCAATATTAATGGAATTGCAACATTAGGAGATTCTCAAGTTACGCCAGTGCCAAATAGAAATTTTTCTAATGATAATTCCTTTCAAAACGGACCTGATTCAGTTGGATTATATACAGGAACAGCCGCAAACTACCCTACGGGATTTGTAGCTACAACCACAAATTTATTAAATGCAGTTTTTTATACAACCGCAAATACAACAATTTCGAGTACATTATTAAACCAATTAGGCTTAACATCCTACATTAATGAAAATGAAAACAGATTAAAAGACACACAATCTATTCAACGCAAAATTGATGGGACTTGGGAAGTAAAAGCACCAACACCAGGTGTTCCAAATGACGGTTCTGGAACTCCTTTAAACTATCTTACAACTACAACAAATTTAACCACCAACCCCGTTACAACCCTTGCTACTGTTACTGAAGGACAGTCGATAACTTTTACATTTACTACCACAACAGCAGTTACCACAACTCCATTAGTAATAAATTTTTCTTTAAATAACGGCAGTTTCAATACTAATGATTATTCAGGAACATTATCTGCAACAATACCCGTTGGCAGTACAACAATAACTAAAACGGTACCAATATTAGACGATGGAGTAAATGAAGGAGACGAAGAAGCAAAATTTATAATAAGCACGATATCAAACGGTTATGTTGTTAATAACAATAATATATTCATTCGAGTTAATAATATAAATTATCAAACACTAGCTTTTGGAACACCTTCAAATCCAACACACGGATTAGTATTAAGTACAGCTCCTGCTGGTTATTATGCTTCGATAGAAGGCCTAGCAGGAGCAGCATTAAAACAAGGCTTGCAAGATATTATTGCAAATCCATCAATAGTTCGAGCTCATAATTATGGAGATGTCTATGATATTATCAGAATTGCTGATCAAAATCCTGCAAATTCAAATCAGGTTTGGTTAATTTATACGGAAGAAGCACGGTCGAAACTTGATAAACAGACTGGAAATAGTATTGTTGGAAAATATAACAGAGAACATATTTTTCCTCAATCTCGAGGTGGTTTCTCCGATGGAACTAGTAGTACCGCCGATGGAATTAATGTTTGGCTACCAACTTCAGCTAACGATATTATGGCAGGACACGCAGATGCTCATCATATTCGGGCAGTTGATGGACAAGAAAATTCTTCGAGAAATGATAGAAATTATGGTGTAGATTATAATGGACCTTCGGGTTCTACAAATAATGGATGGAAAGGAGATGTGGCAAGAGCCTTGTTTTATATGGGAGTTCGTTATAATAATTTGAACATTGTAAACGGAAATCCATTAACTACGCCCGATGGTTTTATAGGAGATTTAACTACCTTATTATCTTGGAATACGCTTGATACTGCCGATGATTTTGAAATGAACCGCAACAATTATATTTATACATGGCAGGTAAATAGAAACCCATTTATTGATTATCCAACTTTGGCAACCTATATTTATGGTGTAAATTATGGACAACCGTGGCACGCACCCGTTATGGGAACTACAACTTTTGAGGAATTAAAAGTAGCTGTTTCTCCTAATCCTGCAACCGATTTTGTTGCAACTTATGGTATTGTTGATGATACCAATATTAAAATTTTTGATATGACAGGTAGCAAAGTTTTTGAAACAAATACCTATCAAGATATTAAAATTCCATTGCAATTTGCCACAGGAATTTATATGATGAAACTCTCATCGGACAACAAAATGACTACTAAAAAAATCGTGGTGGAATAATCTAACAAAATAGTTCTTCCTTGTAAAAACACCATAAATATGATATCTTTTAAATAAAAAATAAACCATATATTTACAAAAATTAACTAACAATAAAAATTTCGCATTTATTAATTGAATGTACCAGATAAAAACAATTCCATTTTTACTAATTTTAAGTAATTTTATCCAAAAAAAAAGCAGTTTTGAAACTCATCAAAACTGCTTTTTTATTAAATTAAAACCAATCCACTAAAACAATTTTAAACCGTTGGTGGTGTTTTTTTTACAACAGGCGAATCATTAACTACAAAACCATAATCG
>DYPB01000256.1 GCA_020720185.1 Flavobacterium psychrophilum
CATAAAAAATCAACTTTCAAAATATCTGGTAAATTGTCTAAACCGGCATAATCCCGTGCACTCAAATATAAATATTCTTCATCATTTGTATTCTAAATTTCATGTTTTTATTAATCAAGGCAAAACCATAAGAAATAGAACGTCTAAGGCAAGAGCCTGAGACGAACGTTGTGCTATTTTACAGCCTCTGCCCAACTGGGGCAGGAGCCTGCAAGAATAGTCGGACAGCGTTAGAACCGACCGCCCAACTGCTTCGATACAGCCTCTGGCGAACTAGAGCAAAACAGACAATGCATTAGATTTAAAAGCTTCTTGGGATACCTGAAAATTATTGTGTTCCCGGACAATTTTGCCATAAGATATTTTATTTAACCCGATAATTCTGTATATTTGCTATACGAATAACCCGGTAAAAATGAAAGTAAAGATGGACTATATTAAACGAAATATAAAATCGGAAATAGTAAATCACTTGCCACAAAAAGAAATTACGCTGATAACAGGGGCCAGACAAATTGGAAAAACTACTCTGCTACAAGAAATTATTAGTGATTTAAAATCTGATAATAAAAAAGTTCTATTTTTAAATTTGGATAACGACAGCCATTCGGTTTACTTTAAAACGCAAGAAACACTTTTACAGAAAATAAATTTAGAACTTGGTGAACAAGGTTTTATATTTATCGATGAAATACAACGCTTGGAAAATGCCGGACTTTTCCTGAAAGGTTTGTACGACCGAAATCTTAAATACAAATTTGTCATAACCGGTTCGGGCAGCTTGGAGCTGAAAGAAAAGATACACGAATCCTTAGCTGGTAGAAAACGCCTATTTGAGATGAGACCCATTAATTTTTTTGAATTTGTCAATTTTAAAACAAACTATCAATACGAAAACAAATTAAGCCTATTTTTTGAGATTGAAAAAGAAAAAACATCGCTGCTATTAACAGAATATCTGAATTTTGGAGGCTACCCGCGCATAATAACAGAAAAATCAAGTTCCGAAAAACTACAGTTGATTAATGAAATCTTCAAAAGTTACGTAGAAAAAGATCTGGTTTATTTACTAAAGATAGAAAGACCGGAAGTTTTTCAACTACTTATAAAAATACTTGCTGCGCAAACCGGTAATATTTTAAATTACAGCCAATTAGCAAGCGATTGCGGAATTGCATTACCTACTCTGAAAAAATATTTGTGGTATGCTGAAAAAACCTTCAGTATCCATTATGTTTCGCCATTTTTCACAAACCCTTTAAAAGAAATCACCAAATCGCCCGTTTATTATTTCAACGATATCGGGTTGCGAAACTATGCTTTAGAACAAATGGGAAATTTAAGCTTAAACAATCAGTTAGGATTTGTTTTTCAGAATTTAGTTTTCAATTTGCTAAAAGAAAAAATTAGTTGGAAAAACCAAAGTATTCATTTTTGGCGAACAACCGATAAAGCCGAAGTCGATTTTGTAATTAACCAACAAACAGGATATTTGCCCATAGAAGTAAAATATGGAGAAATTACACAACCAACGATTTCTAGATCCTTCCGAAGTTTCATCGAAAAGTATCATCCCAAAGAAGCATTAATAATAAACCGAAATTTTGATGCACAAATAAACATAAATGATACACTTATTCGGTTTATACCGTTTTACAAATACTTTTTACCTAATAACCAAAAAGGGATAAATCCGATTGTGTCATTTTGAAAAATATTTGTTATAATTAATTTGATTGGAGCCATCCGAAGATGCTCATTACTTATATTATGCAATAGTTTGGCCAATACCCGATTTAATTTTCAATATGTCTTCAATATTATGTCAACATATACTTCTATGCAAATTTTCCCCGTTCGGCTTAGGCTCCTTCCTAAGTCGCCAATATTTTTCATGGCTTTTGCCATTATTTACATTGTTTTGCATA
>DYPB01000257.1 GCA_020720185.1 Flavobacterium psychrophilum
GAGAGGACTGAGAATAAGCTGATTAGCTTATTCTCTTCCTACTCGATTATGTGCTGTAATTATCTGTTTGTCAAATCGTTTCTAAATCAATTTGATATTCTTTCAGCGATTTTAAGTAATCAAGTTCTTTTTGAGATAGTTTTGTTACTTTTAGAATTATACTATCAGGAATGTTCTCTTGCATCATTGAATATGCAACTTTCTTTATTCCTTTTTCTAAACCTTTCATTTCAAGACGCATAGCGGTTGAAATAAATTTTTCTTCTGCTTTTGGGGATATAGTTCTCATTTTTTCTACGAGTTTTTGTGTTTCTATTTCGGTTGCGTAATACAGATACGAAACAAGTGTTTCAAAAAATTGTTCACCTTTTTCGGTTTGTAATAATTGATTAATGCCGGAAAAAAATCCGGTTATTTCTTGCAAGATTTTCTGTTCGTTGTATATATTTTTCATAATGAGCATTCCTATTTGAAGCTCCAAGCTATCAAACAGCTTTTGTAATTGCTCATCGGTGTAATTTGATGTATCAATTATTTGATAATCAAACGAAGGGATAAATTTTTGTAAGGTTTCGTCCAAGCCTGTAAAATAGTCGTTAAATGCTTTTTTACCCCATTTTTTCTCTCCGTGATAAAAAATTATCGGTATTATAGGCGTTAAATTTTGTTTTTGTTTGATTTGACTTTCCCAAATTTTGAGCATATACCCCAAAAGCTGAAAATGCGGGTAGCTTTCGGGGTAACTTTTATGCTCAAAAAGTAATGAAAGTTTAACTTGTGTATCTTGTCCGTATTTGCAATTGTAAACTATGTCCGAAAAACTTGTTTTTAAATTGTTATCAACATATTCGGTTTTGTCAAGCTCCAATGTTGTTAAATCTAACTTTTGGACAAGTTCGGGAGGAAATGTTTTTGCGACAAATTCACCAACCTCTTCCTTTCTCGAAAAAAGTTTCTTGAAAAACCTGTCGTGTGAATTGATTAAATTTTTGTCCATACGGCAAAGATACGACAAAAAATTTAATAATCTATTTGGGCTTTACAATAAATATTGACACTTTTGTTGCTATAATCCAATTTAGGTTCACCCCAGTCAAAAGTTATACTACTTGCATCAGGATGTTCTTTTCTTACTTTATTCTCAAATTTGCTTTTCACGTTGTCAATTTCCTCGAAAAGGTCAGATTTTCCTTGCTCATCACCAGAATATATTTCTTTAACTCCGTCATAGGCTATACCTCCAATAATTCCTTGTCCAATGGCAGAGATAACCCACCTGCCAACAGCAGCAGCTTGTGCATTCGCTTGGTTGCTTACACTTAAAAAAAGTATGGCAATAATCGCCGTTACTAAGATTTTTTTCATTTTATAAAATTTTTAAC
This sequence comes from Flavobacterium psychrophilum, assembly GCA_020720185.1. Lineage (GTDB taxonomy): Bacteria > Bacteroidota > Bacteroidia > Flavobacteriales > Flavobacteriaceae > Flavobacterium > Flavobacterium psychrophilum_O. The sequence goes on from DYPB01000257.1 coordinate 1,383, forward strand.
ATTTCTTACTCTTAACGATTTTCAGAAACTCGTCTTACTTTTTTGTTTATACAGGCTGTTCGGATATTTTCCTGTATCCCTGTTGTTTCTGATTAAAACGGTGGACTTCTTGAAACTCCTTTTTCTGCCATAACATTTGATTTTCGTAATGCACAGTAGCACATAACGAAAAACAATTGCCGCCGTTTTTTCTTTTTTGGGGGTTGTGTTGCGCCTGCGGCAACCCCCAAAAAAGAAAAAATGGTCGGTCAATTGTATGTGTGTGCCTTGAATGGCAAAGGTATAAATAAAATAAATTCGGAGAAACAAATCTCGAGCCAAAATTATTTATATCTGAAATTATCCAAAGGGTGAAAGTCCCTGATGCGCGGGGTCGTGCCCGAAGCATAGCAAGTCGCAAGGGCGTTTGCCGCGAGGCATGGTCTGAGCCGGAGCGCAGCGGAGACCACGCCCGCAGGGCGTAACTAAGCGAGACTGCAAATGTCGGAACTGATGAACAAGAACCGAATATGAGGCTGCG
>DYPB01000258.1 GCA_020720185.1 Flavobacterium psychrophilum
ATATAATCGAAATAAACGCCGGTTGAAATTTCACCGGTTTATATACAGATGTTAAGCACAAAAAAACAGACGATTGAAGTATGATATTGAAACTACATAAAATATTGAAAACTGAAAAATTTAAGGTTGCTTATCATGAAGCAGGTCATAGTATTTTAGCATTTTTATTTGATGATATTTTTGAATATAATATACTTACTATTAATAAAAAAGAAGCAGCAAAGTATAATGAGAAATTTAAAGGTGGACTTAATTTTAATTGGATATTTGTTCCAAAACCAGATGATTATAACGCAAGTGATAAACTTGCACTAATATCGCTTGGTGGCATCTGTTCAAGAACAATTTTTTCTAAGGGACAAAAATTTGTAATTGAAAACAAAACCAATTTTTCTAAAAATTCAAAGTTATTAGACAGAACAGGTGCGTCAGACGATTATGATGTAGCCATAAATTGCTGTGACCATTCATGTTTTTATTTACAAGTCAGAAGAGATATTGTTTTATGGAGTGCATTTAATAAAATATTTGATTTTTTTCTTTTGCCTGAAATATGGAATTTGATTGTAAAAATTGCAGAACATCTTATTAAAACGCCAAAGCAAACATTATATCAATCTGAAATATATGAATTTATTGAAATGTCTGGAATCAAGAATACATTAAATACTTATAAGGAAAATTTTATTTTAAGTAGATATCCATTAGAACGTAACAAACTATAAATTGCAAAACAATATGATACCAAAATGGAAAATTGAATTATTTATTCAGGGTCCTATAAATTTAGATGAAGATTTTATTGAGTTTGTAAGCAGAAAAGATGTTCAATATAAGGAACATCCATTATATTCCAATATTATACTGTATCAAGATAGACCACGTTTTCGCGATAGAAGCAGTGCAATGATTAATGCAACAGTTAATGCTTATGCAGAAACTTCTGATTTAGCAAATAAGGCAGCCTTACTTTTTGTTGGTTTGGCTCTTGATGTTTTATCATTTAATACAGTTTGTCCTTCACAAGTTAGTTTAAGAAGTAATAAATTCAATCCAAGCGAATATGAATATACAACTGTTAGAATTACAAGTATTGATGATTGGAAAAATGCCTTCAACGAAGCACGATTATTATTGTTTACTGAGCCAACTTTTTTAAGGTCTTTAAGTTGGTATAGAAAAGGATTATGTTCAGAAGATCCATTAGATAGATTTCTTGCATTCTGGAATTCAATTGAAGTTGTTGCGGGAAAATATCACACTGTGAATGAAAAAACAAAGTCTGGAATTAAAAATCAAATTTGGCAATGTTTTGTTGATACTTGGGGCGATATTTCAACTTGGAAAATAATTGCTAATCAAGATAAATGGATAGAAGAAAATTACAATATAAGGAAAGATATTGCACATGGATTGATTTCTATCGACATAGAAAGTATAGAGAATATAACTGCAAAGCTTCCTATAATTGAAAAATTTGCACATGCATTTATTTCAGATTGGAGAAAAAATAAATTAAATCCTGAAAGCAAAATTACAGCAGAAATTGATAGTAGATTAACTGATAAACAATGGTTTAAAATTGAGTAAATGTGCATAACATATTATAAACCGACCATTGCTTTTTTTGTGGGCAGATGTGCAAACCCGAAAGTGAGTGCAAGAAATTTACTTTTGTGCGAACCCGAACATTTGTGCCTTGAAACCCACAAAAAAAGCAACGGCGGTTATAATTTTTCGTTACCATTTATTATAATAAACAACATCGAATAAAAAATAAAGTTATATCTTTGAGAAAAAATAGATTAAAATGATAGACTTTAAAGAAAAATATATAAATCCATTTACCGACTACGGTTTTAAGCGATTGTTTGGTGAAGAACCAAATAAGGATTTAT
>DYPB01000071.1 GCA_020720185.1 Flavobacterium psychrophilum
TCTTCATGTGGTAGCACCAAATGCACCGAATGGGATTAATTTTGATGATTTTAAAATTGAATTAACACCAGCATGTGTTGAGCCAACCTCAGTTGCTGCAAGCCTCGTTACTCCAAATGCTGCAACAATTTCTTGGAACGCAGGTAATGGTGCAGTAAATTATGAATATGTATTAGACAATGCTGCCACAGACCCAAGTGTTGCAGGAACTTTGCAAACCGCAGTAACTTATAGTGCAACAGGTTTAACACCTGAAACATTATATTATTTCCATGTTAGAACTGTTTGTAGCGGAGGAAATACTATTTGGAGTACAGCTTCATTCACTACGCCTGCACTTCCACCTGCAAATGATAATTGTGCTAATGCAGTTGCATTGACTAATGGAGGCATTTTTGCAGACAATGTAGTAGTAGCAACGAATGTTGGTGCAACAAACTCAAACCCACCAGCACCAGGTTGTGCATCGTTTTTAGGTGGTGATGTTTGGTATGCTGTAACAGTTCCAGCATCAGGAAGCATTACTGTTGAGACAGGTAATGATACAACTGCTGGTAGTACAATTACCGATACTGGTATGGCGTTGTATAGCGGAACTTGTACGGCTTTAACATTAGTTGAATGCGATGATGATGATAGTGCAGATGGTAATTTCTCAAAGATTGCATTAACGGGTAGAACAGCAGGTGAAATATTATATATAAATGCTTGGGAATACTCAAATGATGCTTTTGGAACTTTCAAAGTGTCTGCTTATGATGCTTCTTTATCGGCAAGTTCATTTGATATTGCTAACTTCTTTGCATTACCAAATCCTGTTAAAGATATATTGAATTTATCTTACAATAAAGACATTACAAGTGTTTCGGTTTATAATATTATAGGTCAAGAGATGATGACAAAAACTATAAATGCGACACAATCGCAAATAGATATGTCGCATTTAGCAACTGGAACCTATATGGTTAGAGTAACTGCTGATAGTCAGGTTAAAACTATTAAAATTGTAAAAGAATAGATATATTTTTTATAATAAGACCCGTCTCGTTTTTAAAATGAGACGGGTTTTTTATTCTAAAAATATTGCACTTTTTTTCATAATTTGGGTTTAAAAACTTTTTTTCTGTTACTCAATAACTTTAATTCTTACCTTTGTCAAAATCCTTCATAAAAATGATTCACCAAGACCTGACAAAACTCAATCCGAAGCAAAATATTATTATAAAAGGAGCTCAAATTCATAATCTAAAGAATTTAGATGTAGCCATTCCACGGAATAAATTGGTAGTTATTACAGGACTTTCAGGTTCTGGAAAATCATCGTTAGCATTTGACACGCTATATGCTGAAGGGCAACGCAGATATGTAGAAAGTTTATCCAGTTATGCCCGACAATTTCTTGGTAGATTAGACAAACCAAAAGTTGAATATATAAAAGGAATTGCACCAGCAATTGCCATTGAACAAAAAGTAAATACTACAAATGCAAGATCAACTGTTGGAACCTCAACTGAAATTTATGATTATTTAAAATTGCTTTTCGCACGAATAGGGAAAACTATCTCGCCAATTTCAGGACAAGAAGTTAAGAAAGACACCGTTACCGATGTTGTAAATAAAGTTAAAACTTTTCAAACAGGAAGTAAATGGTTGTTGCTTGCACCAATTATTTTAGAAGATGGTAGAAAAATTGAAGAGAAATTGAAAGTCTTGCAGCAACAAGGATTTTCAAGAATCTTAATTAACAACGAAGTGATTCGATTAGAAGAAAATTTGCCACTAAAAAACTACAAGGAAATTTTATTAATTGTTGATAGAATTGTTGTTCCAAATGAAGATAATCTAAACGAAGATTTTTATAATAGATTATCAGATGCAGTGCAAACTGCTTTCTTTGAAGGAAAAGGAACTTGTTTTCTACAAGATTTAGAGGATAAAAAGCGTCTTTTGTTTAGCAATAAATTTGAATTAGACGGACTTTCTTTTTTAGAACCAAACATACATCTTTTTAGTTTTAACAATCCTTATGGCGCTTGTCCAACTTGTGAAGGTTATGGAAATATCATAGGTATTGATGAAGAATTAGTTGTGCCAAATACAGCATTATCGGTATATGAAAATGCTATTGCACCCTGGAAAGGCGAAAGTATGGGTTGGTATAAAGAAGAATTTGTAAAACAAGCTTATAAATTTGATTTTCCCATTCATAAACCTTATTTTGAATTAACAGAAGAACAAAAAGAATTAATTTGGAAGGGAAATAAAACCATTCAAGGTTTAGATTCTTTTTTTGATGAGTTAGAAAAATCTAATTATAAAATTCAAAATCGAGTGATGCTTTCTCGATATAGGGGAAAAACAAAATGTAATATTTGCAAAGGAAAGCGATTAAGAAATGAAGCCAATAATATTAAAATAAATGATAAAACGATTTCGGATTTAGTAGATTTACCGATAAAAAATCTTATTCCATTTTTTAAGGAATTAAAATTATCAGAATCCGACACAACAATATCGAAACGATTATTGATAGAAATTAATAATAGATTGGCATTTCTAACTAATGTTGGATTAGATTATTTAACACTAAATAGAAACTCTGCAACATTATCTGGAGGCGAATCGCAACGCATTAATTTAGCAACTTCATTAGGTAGTTCGTTAGTTGGTTCAATGTACATTTTAGACGAACCAAGTATTGGATTGCACCCTAAAGATACTGAAAAATTAATAGAAGTTTTAGTATCATTAAGAGATTTGGGTAATACGGTTATAGTTGTAGAACACGATGAAGATATTATGAAACAGGCTGATATGATTATTGATATCGGTCCAGAAGCAGGTTCATTTGGTGGAGAATTAGTTGCTCAAGGTTCATTTGATGAAATTTTAAAATCAAATGCGCTAACCGCACAATATTTAAACAAAAAAATAGCTATTGAAGTTCCAAAGAATAGAAAAAAATGGACTAATTATATAGAAATTTTAGGGGCAAGAGAACATAATTTAAAAAATATAGATGTTAAATTCCCATTAGAAATATTAACAGTAATTACAGGTGTTTCTGGATCAGGAAAAAGCACTTTAGTAAAAAAAATACTGTTTCCAGCAATCCAAAAAGCAATAGATGGAATTAGTGAAAAAGCGGGTCAATTTTCAGAACTTCGAGGTTCATATCATAAAATTAGACATATTGAATTTGTAGATCAGAACCCAATCGGTCGTAGTTCTAGGTCAAACCCGATAACTTATATCAAAGCTTATGATGATATTAGAGAATTGTATGCCAAAGAAAAATTATCAAAAATTAGAGCTTATCAAGCAAAACATTTCTCGTTTAATGTTGATGCAGGGCGTTGCGAAACCTGCAAAGGCGAAGGGTCAATAAATGTAGAAATGGTTTTTATGGCGGATGTTTCGTTGCCTTGTGAAGCTTGTAACGGCAGACGATTTCAAAAAGAGGTTTTAGAAGTAAACTATGGAGGAAAAAACATTTACGATTTGCTATGTATGACAATCGACGAAGCCATTGATTTTTTTACCACCAATAAACAAACTAAAATTATTCAAAAAATCAAACCTTTACAAGATGTAGGCTTGGGATATGTGCAATTAGGTCAATCCTCCGCAACACTTTCTGGTGGGGAGGCTCAACGAATAAAACTAGCCTCATTTTTAGTAAAAGGTGTAACAAAAGAAAAAACATTGTTTATTTTTGACGAACCTACAACAGGCTTACATTTTCACGATATTAAAAAGTTATTAAAATCGTTTGATGCTTTGATTGAAAACGGACATTCTATTATTGTTATTGAGCATAATATTGACTTGATAAAATGTGCCGATTACATTCTTGATTTAGGAATAGAAGGTGGCGAAAATGGAGGACATCTATTAGCTGTAGGAACACCAGAGGAAATTGTAAAGGACAAAAAATCAATTATAGGAAAGTATCTAAAAGACAAATTAAAAACTAATTAACTTCAAGAGAAAAACAAAAACAACTGTAAAAATGTTAAATTTTTATATTTATTTGGATATTACAAAAATATTGTTTTAAATTTGTGAAATATTTAACACTCAAGATTAGTTGCCTATTATAAAAAATTTACTTTTTAGAGAAAAAATCTCTTATTTTCAAACCCACTAAAAGGTAAAATTATGGCTAATTTAAAAACTCCAGATGCAATATTGGTGCAAAGTTACATAGCTGGCGACGAAAAAGCGTTTGAAAAGCTTTTGAAAAGACATCAGTCAAAAGTTTATGGTTTTATTTACGCAAAAATAAAAGACAAAAATATTTGCGAGGATATTTTTCAGGATTCTTTTATTAAAGTAATAAAGTCTTTAAAATCAGGAAAATATATCGAACAAGGTAAGTTTTCTTCTTGGTTAATTCGTATAGCGAATAATACTATGATGGATTATTTTAATAAAACAGCTAAAATTCCAGTTGTAAAAAATACAGATGAATATTCGCCAGTAAATTATATTAAAGATACTAATCTATCTGCACAAGATATATTGGTTAATGATGAAATTTCTATAAACTTAATACTATTAGTTGAGAAATTGCCCGAAAATCAAAAAAAAGTCCTAAAAATGAGAATAAATGAAGGTCTGTCTTTTAGAGAAATTAGTGAATTGACTGACACTACAATCAATACAGTACTAGGCAATATGCGGTATGCAATTAAAAATTTAAAAAAGTTAATAAAAAAACACAAAATAGATATTACAGAATATAATATTTTGTAAATTTGACCGTTATATATAAAATAAACCTTTAAAATATTTGAATTATGGCAGAACTTTACACTAAAAAAAGCACCTCTTCAAAAGAAATGAAACCTAAAAAAGAGACAGTTTCGTTTTTATTAAATTATTCAAAAGCATTAAACATTGTTAATATAGGTAAAATGAAAATTGAAACAATTATAAATTAAGATATAATTTTTCTTGTAATTATATCTTTTTCTAAATTCCAACCTCTGGCTGGCGAATATTCTCGTCCGTACCAAATGATTTGAAGATGCAAATCATTCCATAATTGTTTCGGAAAAATGGATTTTGCATCTTTTTCTGTTTCTACTACATTTTTTCCAGAAGTTAAACCCCAACGAATCATTAATCTATGGATATGAGTATCAACAGGAAATGCTGGAACTCCAAAAGCTTGACTCATCACCACACTTGCCGTTTTATGCCCTACGGATGGAAATGACTCTAATGCCTCAAAACTCTGCGGTACTTTTCCGTCGTACTTTTCGATTAATATTTGTGATAGACCATAAATTCCTTTAGATTTCATTGGCGAAAGTCCACATGGTTTTATAATTTCTCGAATTTCTTCTACACTCATTTTAACCATATCATATGGATTATCTGCTTTGGCAAACAGTATAGGAGTAATTTTATTTACTCGAACATCGGTACATTGTGCTGATAATAACACCGCAATTAGTAGGGTGTATGGGTCTTTATGATCTAACGGAATTGGAATTGTTGGATAAAGATCGCCCAGCGTTTTTATGATAAATTTAACCTTTTCTTTTTTTGTCATTAGTTTGTACAAAAAATTATAACTTACTTTTTTATTTTGGGTTTCAAATGAGTTGCTTTTTTCTTATAAATGGGTAAAAAATAAGAGATTGTGTAATTAAATCCTGCCCCAAAACTACCTTCATAAGTACGATTAAAACCAGGAATAAACAAATTATCAAAATTTTCAGGTTTGTTATTGACTACCAGATAATTAACTTTCACACTAAATCCTACAAATATATTATGTAAAACTTCTGCTTTCAAACCCGCAACAAATTCCATCCATTGAGCGGATAATCCGTTAAATTTATCGCCCGAAGGAATAAATGCTGTTTCTTGAAGATAAGAATTTGTACTATAAATCTTATAACTATTTAATTCTTGACTAAATGTACTAACACCATATCGTAAACCAATTGAAAGCACATTTCTCATATTGAGCCAATTTTCATAACTATTGTAATCAAAACCTGCTTTTAGATAAGTGCCTTTGGTGTTAAAATTAAGTCGATAATCGTCGGTAATTTTATTCTCGTTTCCTATTTCGGCTGCTAAAAAATAATTTTTTGTCAATCGATAATCACCTACAAATTCGACTCCTTTATAATCTTTTTCGTAAAACGAACGAGTCAATCGATATAAATCTACGCCGAACCTCAAACCATATTGGTCGGTTTTTGGGATAATACTATCCTTAATTTTTTCCTGACACGGTGCTGATAATGAAAACATTACTGCAAAAAGATTAATTAAAAAATATTTTGATATGTGTCTCATTCTCAGTTGAAATATTTGTTGTTTGTACAGTTATGTTTTGTATCCAAAATCCATCGGTAGGATTAGAATCGGTTTTTACTGGGATACCTGTTAGCGTAAATAATGTTTTATAACCACAAGATCTAGAAATATAGACATTGTTTCGGGTGTAATTAAATTCTAAAATATCTTCATTCTGAAAAGGAACAACAGTATTCTTATTATTCAAAATAAATCGATATTTTGTAACATCAGCTGTTGTTTTTAGAGGAATTGTAATTTTACTTTCGCCAGTAAAGGTTTCGTAAATTGAAGAACTCCCAACTTCCTGAATGGCTAATTGATTTACTGTTTTTGTTAATCCCGATGTTGCGTCGTAAAAATTAATGATCAATTTGGGAGTTGTTGGTGTTGATGGGTCACAAATATCGTCTTTCTCGCAACTGTTTATTGCAAGGCAAATGATAAGTAAAAAAAATATTTTTTTCATTAATTTCTAATTTTTTAATTCAAGTAATACCACATTTTCCACATGATGTGTTTGCGGAAACATATCCACAGGTCGCACTCGGGTTACTTTATATTTCTCGTCCATTAATGCTAGATCACGAGCTTGAGTTGCACTATTGCAACTTACATAAACTATTTTTTGAGGAGCAATTTTTAATAATTGTTCAATCACCGCAGCGTGCATCCCATCTCGTGGAGGGTCTGTAATTATTACATCTGGCTTGCCATGTTGTGCAATAAATTGGTCATTAAAAACAACTTTCATATCGCCTACAAAAAACTCACAATTTGTAATATTATTTCTATCGGCATTGGTCTTTGCATCAATAATTGCTTCAGGAACGGACTCTACACCAATTACTTTCTTTGCCTTTTTTGATACAAATTGAGCAATGGTTCCTGTACCAGTATATAAGTCGTAAACGGTTTCTGTACCTGTTAATCCTGCAAAATTTCTAGTAATTTTGTATAATTCAAATGCTTGATTGGAATTGGTTTGATAAAAAGATTTGGCATTGATGCTAAATTTCAAACCCTCCATTTCTTCTAAAATATAATCTCTACCTTTAAATAAAATGATATCCTGATCATAAATGGTATCATTCTGCTTGCCATTTATTACATATTGCAACGAAGTTATTTCTGGAAACTTATCTGCCAGGAAATTCATTATCAATTCAATATTTTCTCTTTGTTTTTCAAAAAATTGAATTAAAACCATAATTTCGCCAGTTGATGCCGTACGAATCATTAAAGTTCGTAATAATCCTGATTGATTTCGAGGATTAAAAAAATCTAAATTATTAGTATTCGCAAATTCTCGAATGGCATTTCTTATATCATTTGATGGATTTTCTTGAAGATGGCATTTAGTAATATCTAAAATTTTATCCCACATTTTTGGAATATGAAAACCGAGTGCATTTTTATTTTCTATCTCAACCTCACTATCTATCTCGGCTTCAGTCATCCAACGAGAATTTGAAAAACCAAATTCCATTTTATTTCTGTAAAAAAACTTTTTATCAGACCCTAAAATGGGTTCAAATTCAGGAATTTCTATCTTCCCAATTCGTTGCAAATGATTTAAAACCTCGTTTTGCTTAAAAATTAATTGTTGCTCATATTTCATATTTTGCCATTTGCAACCACCACAAACTCCAAAATGTTCGCAAACGGGTTCGGTTCTAAATTCAGAAAATTCATGAAATTTTATGGCTTTTCCCTCATAATAAGCCTTCCGTTTTTTGAAAGTTTGTACATCAACTACATCTCCGGGAACTACATTTGGTAAAAAAATAACCTTCCCGTCTGGAGCTTTTGCTACCGAAACGCCTTTGGCTCCTGCATCTAAAATTTTAATTTGATGAAAAACTGCTTTTGTTGTATTCTTATTACTCATAAGTGCAAAAGTAATAAAAAAGTTGTGGGTTGAGAGCTGTTTTAAAAATTTACAGCAAAGATTTTTTACTTTTTTTAAAATAAAACAATTCCATTACATTATCAAACATTATGATTGATGAAAAATACTTATTTTTGCAACGCATAGAGTATAAAACGAAAAGAAAAAAACGGAAACAAAATTATAAAACTTTGTAAAATTATAAAACTTTGTGAACAAAATATAAAATCAATACAATAATGATAAACCCCTCTATAAATGGCTGGATCGACAAGTTTTTTATTGAGCTAAAATTAGAAGTAACAACTAATTTTGATGCTAATTCTTTTTATTTGGATACCAGAAAAACAGGTTTTATTTTTGGTTATATTACTAGTATTGATAGTTCTCCAAAAATTGATATTGAAAATTTATTGACAAATGAAATATCAAAAATAGCCTTGTTAAATACTTTATTTAAAGTATATTGTTTGAATGCTAAAAATTGTAATCATGATGATTTTATTAAAAAAGTAGTAGCTTTTTATAATCAAATTGATAATGAAGGTTTTAGTATTTTAAAAAAAATATTGCCTAAAAATCACCCTTCACAACATTTGGAAGCGTTTATAAACGAAAGGGTAAAAACAAATGAGAATATTATAAACAAAAATTTTTCTTTTTTAATTACAAATGCGTTACTTTTTGTTGATGTTTTGGCATTTAATCAATATTTAATAAATGATAAGATTCCTGAAAAATATTTAAAAAAAATTGAGGAAACTTTATTGAGTATTGTTTCATTGGCTTTGAAAACTAAAAGTAACAAATTGATTCACGACGATTTATTGATTAAATTTTTTGAAGCCTCTGTTCGATATACCAAATTTTCAGATATTGGCAATCAAAATTTAGAAAACTTAAATTTAAGTTATTTTGTTAATGATTTAGAAAAAAAATATTTTATTGACCTTGCTGGATTATCGCTCTGGAGCGATGGAATAGTGGCTAAAAATGAAGCTTATTTTTTATATAAATTGGCAGAAATTATGCAAGTTTCTGATAGTTTTGTTACACAAAGTATTGTTGATGCAAATGATTTTATAACCACAAATAAGGAACAAATACCCTATTTCAAGAATTCTAATCCTGTAAAAAATTTTTATGATCAAACCACTCAAACTGTTGTAAAATTAATACTTCGGAACAAAAAAAGATTGGTAAAAGAAATTTCGGAAAGTAAAGAATTAATGGTGTTATTAGCAAAATCTACTCAACGAGATTTAGATGATAAAGAAAAGAAAAAAGTAAAAGCACAGTTGCTTGATATTTGCAAATCTGTGCCTTCATTAACTATTTTTTTAATACCAGGAGGTAGTTTGTTATTACCTATTTTAATCAAATTTATTCCACAATTGTTGCCCTCTTCGTTTAATGAAAACTTACCGGAGAAGGAATAAATTAGTTTTAATTCAATTCCTGAACAAGCTCCGATAAAACTTCGGCTTTATTGGTTTGTGTTTGGTTTACAATTATGCCATTCTTAAACACTGCAAAAGTTGGTAAGTTATCAACATTTGCAAGTTTTCGTGATTCTGGGAAATTTTCAGCATCGGCAATTACAAAAACTACATTTTCAGTTTCTGAAGCTAATTTTTTAAATTTTGGTTTCATAATCCGACAATTACCACACCACGAGGCAGAATATTGAACAACAACTTTGTTGTTACTGTTAATAATTTCTGATAGATTATCTTTTTCTAATTCTAATACCATTTTTCTAATTTTATGGGTTTAAAAAAACTCCAAACTTGCTATTGAAATTTGGAGTTTTTAATTTCTTTTTAGTGAGAGGCTAAATAACTTGCGGTACTATTTCTGTCAGCACTCATAGCGTCTTTACCAGCTTCCCAGTTTGCAGGACAAACCTCACCTTTGGTTTGTACATGTGTATAAGCATCAATTAAACGCAAATATTCGTTTACATTTCTTCCTAATGGCATATCGTTTACGCTTTCGTGAAAAACCTTTCCATCCTCATCAACTAAATAGGTAGCACGATAAGTAACATTTGACCCTACTAATAATTCATCGTCTGTCTCTTCGTCGTATTCTAAATCAATATCTAAAATATCTAATGCGGATGCTAAATTCCTAGTAGTATCTGCTAATAATGGGTAGGTTACCCCTTCAATTCCTCCGTTGTTTTTAGGAGTATTTAGCCAAGCAAAATGAACTTCGTTAGTGTCGCAAGACGCACCAATAACTATTGTATTTCTCTTTTCAAATTCTGGTAATGCTGCTTGAAATGCGTGTAATTCTGTTGGACAAACAAAAGTAAAATCTTTTGGATACCAAAAAAGCAATACTTTTTTATTTTTTCCTGTTGCTTCGTCTAAAATGTTGATTCTTAAGTTGTCTCCCATATCAGAGATGGCATCAACGGTAATGTTTGGGAATTGTTTTCCTACTTTTGACATATTTAATTTGTTTTAATTATTAATTTGATGCAAAAATAAGCCAAGATTTTATGTTTATGGTTAATTTTTTATTATATTTTTTTATAATTGAATAAGTAAATTTTATTCAAAAATCAAATTCAAAAATCAAATTCAAAAATCAAATTCAAAAATCAAATT
>DYPB01000072.1 GCA_020720185.1 Flavobacterium psychrophilum
AATGAAAGAACTCATCCAAAACCTAAAAGGAGATAAAGCAATTTGGGCGTTTATAGCCATTTTGGCCTTGTTTTCGTTTATGCCAGTTTTTAGTGCCAGTAGTAACTTGGCCTATGCCAATCATGGAACAGGCAGCACCACCGGTTTTTTACTCAAACATTTGGCACATATTTTTATTGGCTTTCTTATCATTTATTGGTTTCATAAAATTCCCTATCATTATTATCGAGGCATAATCAGAGTCGTTTTAGGTATAGTTTGGCTACTTTTAGCCTATACTTTAATTAAAAAAAACATAGTTGCAGGGGCAAATGCCAGCCGATGGATTAGCATTCCATTCATCGGATTAAGTTTTCAAACCTCAACATTAGCTTCAATTGTACTAATGATATTTACGGCAAGATATTTAGCAAAAGAAAAACAAGAACCTATAAGCTTTGAAAGTTCTATAAAAGATTTATGGATTCCTGTTTTTATAACCGTCGGACTTATTTTGCCAGCTAACTTCTCAACAGCAGCACTCATTTTTCTAATGGTTCTGATGCTAACTTTTGTCGGAAAATATCCCATAAAATATGTTAGCTACATTATTGGAATAGCTTTTTCTGGAATAGTTCTATTTTTTCTAATACACAAAGCTTTTCCAGAATCAAAATTTTTTAATAGAGCCAAAACCTGGGAAAACCGTATTAAAAATTTCACAACCGATGTTCCAAACGAAGATGATTATCAAATTGAAAAAGCAAAAATTGCCATTGCATCAGGTGGATTAAAAGGATTAGGACCTGGAAAAAGCGTGCAAAAAAACTTCCTGCCACAATCCTCCTCCGATTTTATTTATGCCATAATAGTCGAAGAATATGGACTTATTGGTGGACTTGGTGTTTTGTTCCTATACCTCTTATTATTTTTCAGATTTGTAATAGCCGCCCACAAAGCCAACACACTTTTCGGCAAATTATTAATCGTCGGGCTGGGCTTTCCGATAATATTTCAAGCAATGGTAAATATGGCAGTAGCCGTAGAATTATTTCCCGTAACGGGACAAAATCTTCCATTAATTAGTACAGGTGGAAGCTCTATTTGGATGACCTGTATGGCACTTGGCATCATACTCTCGGTAACTAAAAAAGATAAAGAAATTAAAGCCGAACTCGACGAAGCCGCAAAACGAGAAACCATTTTAAAGAAAATGATTGATGAACAAATAGAGAAAGAAAACAACCCACCCCCCCCAGTTCCCGAAGAAGGAGTTGATGTAAATGGAAAATTTTCAATTGATGACAAAAAAAATCCAATGAAAGCAGTTTTGAAGAACTAACAACCGTTATTAATGTTTTTAAAACACAACTTTATATCTATATTAGATATAATTATATTATTATTAGATAAAATGTAGTTATTATCAAATAAAACTATATCATTATTATATAAAACCATAGTTTTAATAGAGAAAATACTATTTATATTAGAGAAAACATTATTTATATTAGATAAAATCTTATTTTTATTAGATAATTACTATATTTTAATTACATTTGTATTAAATAAATTGACTTATGAAAAGAACAAAAAGAGGAACGCTAAAACCACACAATAGTAGTTTAGTCATCAATTTAGATTCAATTTTAAGAATCAGAAATATCCAAACCCCATTTACTTATCTAATCCGATTAGGAATTTCATCAACCAGTGCTTCAAAATTACTATCGGGCAAAGCCGTTCAAATTAATTTAAAACAGATAACCAGTTTGTGTTTAAACCTAAATTGTACTCCAAACGATATATTTTCATTACGAAAAATGGATTTATCACCAATTCACGAACTCAATATTCTAAATAAAATCGAAGAGGAAGATTTAACAAGTATTGAAGAATTTTTGAAAGGAAAATCTTTGAAAGAAATTAAAGAAATTTTGAAACCAACAATTTCCCAATCATAAAACAAATAAATATGACAACCCAACCACAAAACACTCATACTCCTACCTCCCCTTCCCTTCAGAAAGGGCTCGGAGAACGGGCTTTCATCCTCTCTGGCGGTGGCACAGGCGGACATATTTATCCAGCCATAGCTATTGCAAATGAGCTAAAATCTCGGTTTCCAAAAGCAAAATTTTTGTTTGTTGGAGCGTCCGATAAAATGGAAATGCAAAAAGTGCCACAAGCTGGTTATGATATAAAAGGACTTTGGATAGCGGGTTTGCAACGAAAATTAACAGTTCAAAACGCATTATTTCCTGTCAAATTAATTAGCAGTTTATGGAAATCATTTTGGATAATAAAAAAATTTAAACCCAGCGTAGTCATCGGTACAGGCGGTTTTGCATCGGGACCCTTGTTGTTTATGGCAAATTGGTTAGGAATTCCAACAGTTATTCAAGAACAAAACTCATTTCCTGGTATTACTAACAAATTATTGGGCAAAAAAACCAATAAAATTTGTGTAGCCTATGAAGGTTTAGAACGATTTTTTCCAAAATCCAAAACCATTTTAACAGGAAATCCCGTTCGACAAGATTTATTAGAAATTGATTCCAAACGAGCCGAAGGCATTGAATACTTCAAATTAAATCCAAATAAAAAAACACTCTTAATATTAGGCGGAAGTCTTGGTGCAAGACGAATTAATCAATTGATTGAAAAAGAATTGCCGTTTTTTAAAAACCAGAATATTCAAATAATTTGGCAATGCGGAAAGTTGTATAGCCCCCCAACCCCCGAGGGGGGAGCTAATTTAGAAACCGTTCAAATATTTCAATATATTGAAAAAATGGATTTGGTTTATGCTGCCGCCGATTTTGTGATTTCTCGAGCAGGTGCTTCGTCAGTTTCGGAGTTGGCGATTGTTGGCAAACCCGTAATTTTTATTCCATCGCCCAATGTTGCCGAAGATCATCAAACCAAAAACGCACAAGCAATCGTCAATAAAAATGGAGCAATTTTGTTGAAAGAAACAGAATTAGATGAAAAATTTGAAACGGTTTTCAGTAATTTAATTAATGATAATAATCAGCAAAATGAATTGTCAAAAAACATAAAAACATTGGCTTTGCCCAATGCAACACAACAAATAGTTGATGAGATAGAAAAGTTAATTAAATTTTAAAAAGTAAGCACAAAAGTAATTACATTTGCAAAATGATACAAACACATCAAACACGGATTATAAAAATTGGAAATTCTAATGGAGTTAGAATCCCGAAAGACTATTTGAATGGTTTTGAAACCAAAGATGTTATTATTGAATGTATTAATAATTCTTTGATAATCAAACCAGTAAAAAATAATTTGCCACCACGAAGCAAGTGGAACGACATTTTATCTAAAATGAAAATAGAACCCGAAGACGAGTTTAACGATTTTGATATAACACTAAACGATGGCTTTGACGATTTATAAAAAATGGGATATAGTTTTGGTAAGATTAAACCCAACCATAGGCAGCGAAATATCAAAAACCCGACCGTGTTTAGTTGTTTCGCCAAATAGTGTCAATACTTATATGAATACCATTGTTGTTGTTCCATTTACTTCAAAACCAAGAGGTTATCCATTTAGAATTTTAACAAAACACAATAATATTGATGGCGAATTGTGTTTTGACCACATAAAAAGCATCGACAAAAGTAGAATTGTAAAAATAGACGGAACAATAATAAAATCATTAAGAACGGACATCAATAGTTTGTTGTATGAATTTTTTAATGAGTAAAAATATCGTAATTTTTAATTCGTAATTTTTAATTTAAAAAAATGAACCTAACCCAAATAAAAAATGTCTATTTTATTGGCATTGGCGGCATCGGAATGAGTGCCTTGGCTCGGTATTTTGCAACTATCGGCAAAGAAGTTTGCGGTTATGATAAAACCGAAACTGAATTAACCAAAGAGTTGCAAAACATCGGAATATCAGTACATTTTGAAGATGATATTAATCAAATCCCGACCAATTTTTTTGTTGAAAATACATTAGTCGTTTACACCCCAGCCATCAAGCAATTGGCAGAATGGGAATATTTCAAAGAACAAAATTTTGTCATCAAAAAACGAGCAGAAGTTTTAGGAATTATTACTAAAGACACCTACTGTTTTGCAGTGGCTGGCACCCACGGAAAAACCACAACCTCAAGCATTTTGGCACATATTCTCTACGAAAGTGGGGTTGATATAACAGGATTTTTGGGCGGTATTGTTGAAAATTACAATTCAAATTTAGTAGGCAGTGGCAAAACCGTAACCGTTGTCGAAGCCGATGAATTTGACCGTTCTTTTTTGCATTTGTACCCAAATATTGCCTGTATCACCAGTATGGACGCTGATCATTTAGATATTTATGGAGATAAAGAATCTATTGAAGCCTCATTTATAGAATTTGCAGATAAAATGGAAGACAAAAGTAAATTGTTTATAACCAATGATTTACCGCTTGAAGGAGTTTCATGCACTATAAATAAAGACGGAAAATTTGACGCAATTAATGTACGAATCGAAAATTCTCAATATCTATTTGATGTAAAAACCCCAACTGAAATCATCCAAAATATAGCCTTCAGTTTGCCAGGAAATCATAATTTGATGAACGCTTTGATGGCACTGGCTATGGCAAAATTGTATGGAGTCGAAAATCAAAAAATTATTACAGCATTAGCATCATTTAAAGGAATAAAACGCCGATTTTCCTATCAGATAAAAACGGATAATTTAGTTTATATCGACGATTATGCCCATCATCCAACAGAAATAAACGCAGTTCATCAGGCAGTAACCGAGTTGTATCCAAACCAAAAAGTGTTGGCTATTTTTCAGCCACATTTATTCAGCCGCACCAACGATTTTATCGACGATTTTGCCAAATCACTCTCACAATTTGACGAAGTAATTTTATTAGACATTTACCCCGCCCGAGAGTTGCCAATGGAAGGCATAACTTCCTTATGGTTAATGAGTAAGATGACCAACAACCATGTAAAATTAGTACAAAAACAAGACTTAATCAACACCATTTTACAGTCCGATAAAAAGATAATTGTAACGATTGGAGCAGGAGATATTGGGGCGATGGTTGATGATATAAAAGAAAGTTTATTAAGGAGAAAATAGAAAATAGACGGATAGATTATAGACAAAATTTGTCATTTCGACGAAGGAGAAATCGCATTAAATAGAGCTAAATATGAAAATAGCCACTTGGAATATCGAAAGACTAAAACATAAATATAAAATCAATGATATTTTAAATCAAATAAACGATTTAAAAGCAGACATTTTGGTTTTAACAGAAACCGATTCGAGAATCAATTTATCAAATTTTAAAAATAGATTTGACACACCAAAATTAATAGAAATTGATTCAAAAATGTATGCTGAAACAGAAAACAGAGTTTCGATTTTTACAAATTATGAAATTGTAAATCAACACGAAACTATTGATGAGTACACCAGTTTGTGTGTTGAATTAAAAACCGAAATTGAAAATTTATTAGTTTACGGAACAATTATAGGAATTTACGGTAATCGAAATGTCAGTTTTAATTATGATTTAATTAATCAGATTAAAGATTTTAAAACGATTTCGAATAATAATATTTGTATTGCAGGAGATTTTAACATTTCATTTTCAGACAATTACTATTTCACAAGTTATGGAAGAAATGAATTAAACAAATCATTTGAAGAAAATAAATTGGAACTAATAACAAGACAATCAAAAAATTGTATAGACCATATTGCAATTTCAAAAAGCTTCATTAAAGGAAAAAAAATTGAAATTAAAGAATGGAACGAAAATAAAGAATTATCAGACCATAAAGGGATAATTGCGGAGATAAAATGGGATTGCTTCGTGCCTCGCAATGACTTACCGTACACAAAACCATTTTAAAACCACGAAACTTTAATCAATATTAAACAAATTTAACAAATGAAAATAAACTGGCAAAACATCCGTCTTTTCCTTATCATTTTCGCAATGATATTTCTGTATGCTTTTACTTTAAATAGAAATGAAAATAGAAAATTGCAAAAATCGGAGGTGGTTTTTGTGGGCGATAATAACCTTTTTATTGAACAAAAAATGGTTAATAACTTGTTAATAGAAAATTTTAACGATGTAAAAAGTATCCAAAAAGTTACACTAAATTTGAACAAATTAGAAAAAACCATCGACAAACATCCTATGATTGAAAAATCGCAGGTGTTTATAAGTATAGATGGTGTGCTAAAAGCAGTTGTAAAACAAAAAACTCCAATAGCAAGATTTTTTGACAGTAACGGTTCGTTTTACATTGACTATCAAGGCAGTACAATGCCACTTTCTGACCATTATACTGCCAGAGTCCCTATAATTTTAGGCAAAATAAATAATAAAAATAGAACACAAATAGTCGATTTATGTAAACAAATTTATGACGACGATTTTTTAAAAAAAAATATCATCGGAATGCAAATTTTAGCAAACGGAAGCGTAAAAATGAATAACAGAAATTTTAATTTTGATATAGATTTTGGTCGAATAATAAATGTAGAAAATAAATTTAAGAATTATAAAGCATTTTTTCAAAAAGCAGTTTTAGATAGTTCGTTATATCATTATAAAAAAATAGATTTGAAATTTGCAAATCAAGTGGTTTGCATAAAATAAAAATATTTAAACTATAGACGAGGAATAGAATAAGATTATGGAAAATAGTAAAATTGCAGTAGGATTAGACATTGGCACAACAAAAATTGTGGCAATGATTGGCAAAAAAAATGAATACGGGAAACTCGAAATTTTGGGCGTTGGAAAGTCTAAAAGTCTTGGTGTGGCTCGTGGTGTTGTAAATAATATTGCACAAACTATTCAATCTATTCAACTAGCAATTCAAGACGCAGAAAACAAATCTGGATATAGAATAAACGATGTAGTAGTAGGAATTGCAGGACAACATATTCGAAGCATTCAGCATTCAGATTATATTTTAAGAGAAAATCCAGAAGAAGTTATTGATGGAAAAGACATTCAACGGATTATCAATCAGGTAAATAAGTTACCAATGTTGCCAGGCGAAGAAATAATTCATGTTTTGCCACAAGAGTTTTTAATAGACGGACAATCAACAAAAGAGCCAATTGGAATGTGTGGCGGTCGAGTTGAAGCTAGTTTTCATATTGTAGTAGGACAAGCAGCCTCTATCCGCAATGTAGGAAGATGTGTAAAAAGTGCCGATATTGAATTGTCAGGATTAACCCTTGAACCATTAGCATCGTCAGATGCTGTGTTGAGTCAAGAAGAAAAAGAAGCAGGAGTAGCATTAATTGACATTGGTGGTGGCACAACAGATTTGGCAGTTTTTAAAAATGGTATCATTCGCCATACAGCCGTAGTTCCTTTTGGAGGTAATGTAATTACAGATGACATTATAGAAGGCTGTTCGATTATAGAAAAACAGGCAGAATTACTGAAAGTAAAATTTGGATCAGCATGGCCTGGCGAAAATAAAGACAACGAGATCGTATCTATTCCAGGATTGAGAGGAAGGGAACCGAAGGAAATATCGCTTAAAAATTTATCTAAAATAATAAATTCCCGTGTGGTCGAAATTATAGAGCAAGTTTTTACCGAGATAAAAATATATGGATACGAAGATTCTCGCAAAAAATTAATTGCAGGTATTGTATTAACAGGTGGCGGTGCACAATTAAACCACATTAAACAATTAGTAGAATACATTACAGGAATGGACACCAGAATTGGATATCCGAATGAACATTTAGCAGGAAATTCGAGCGAAGAACTATCCTCTCCGTTATATGCAACGGCTGTTGGATTGGTAATGAATAGTATAGAAAACAACTTGACAAGTGCTTATAAAATTAAGCAAGCAGTACCCGAAAAAACATTTGTTCCAAGAGAAAGAGTTTTTGAAAGACCGGTTTTTGAACAAAAAATAGAAGAAAAAGAAAAGGAAAAAATTGAAGAGGAAAAACCAATAGAACCCAAAAATAATATAATAGAAACAACCGAGAAAAAAATTAGAAAATCATTTTTTGATACTTATATAGATAAAATTAAGGATTTCTTAGATAAGGCGGAGTAGGAAATTACGAATTAAAAAGTATAACAAAACAGCATAAATATATCATAAAAGTTTTAAACCAACAACCTGTTTTACCTACAGGCAGTTTTACAACTTTTTTACAAATGACAAAACAAAATGACAGATAACACAGATTTTGGAAGCATTACATTTGATTTGCCAAAAAACCAATCTAATGTAATTAAAGTAATTGGAGTTGGTGGTGGCGGTAGCAATGCCATAAACCATATGTTTAAACAAGGCATAAAAGGTGTCGATTTTATCGTTTGTAACACCGATTCTCAAGCCTTGCAAAATAGTCCAGTACCCAATAAAATTCAATTAGGAATTAGCCTAACCGAAGGACTTGGTGCTGGATCAAACCCAAATGTAGGGCAACAATCAGCCATTGAAAGTATGGCTGATATCGAAAAGATGTTGGATACAAACACCAAAATGATTTTTATCACCGCAGGAATGGGTGGTGGAACAGGAACAGGTGCAGCACCAGTAATTGCTCAAATGGCAAAAGAAAAAAACATACTAACAGTAGGAATAGTTACTACGCCATTCTTGTTTGAAGGAAAAATCCGTTCGGAACAAGCCGTTATAGGTATCGAAAAACTACGCAAACAAGTTGATTCTCTTATAGTTATAAATAACAATAAACTTCGTGATGTATATGGAAACCTTGGTTTCAAAGCAGGGTTCTCAAAAGCTGATGAGGTTTTAGCAACCGCATCTCGAGGAATTGCAGAAGTAATAACCCATCATTACACTCAAAATATTGACCTTAAAGATGCCAAAACAGTATTGGCAAATAGCGGTACTGCCATAATGGGATCATGCACAGCAAGTGGCGATAACAGAGCTAAAGAGGCAATAATGGGAGCATTAGATTCGCCATTATTGAACGACAATAAAATAACAGGAGCAAAAAATGTATTGTTACTTATAGTATCTGGAAATAGTGAAATTACGATAGACGAAATAGGCGAAATATCAGATTATATACAAACAGAAGCTGGTTTTAATGCCAATATAATTATGGGTGTGGGAGAGGAAGAAACCCTTGGCGAATCTATTGCAGTAACCATTATTGCGACAGGTTTTAATGTAGAACAACAAAACGAAATTGTAAATACCGAACCCAAAAAAATAATACATACGCTGGATGATAATCAAGCAATTGTTAGAGATTTGATGCAGAAACCAGCAATAGATATTAAAATAAACTTTGAGGCTGAAAAGCAAAAAGAACACGAAAAAGTGGTTTTTGAATTATTAGAAGACGAACCAAAACAAACAGTTAGTTTGAACGAAAATGAATTGATAGAAATGTCAAACTTTATAAAAAGTATTGATGTAGAATTTGAAATCGTCTCTCCGTTAGATTTTATAAATACAACCCCCGAAATTAATGATATTAAAGTAATTGATTTTGAAATTGTAAAGCCAGAAATGCCCCTATCCTTTACTTTTGATATGCCATTGAACCATACCAAAAAAGAGACAAACGATGCAGTTTGTCAAGAAGAAAGTTCAATAGCATTTGATTTTTCAAACGAGGCGAATAATATGGAAGTGCCTGAATCTGTACATTTCACACCAGTAACAGAGTTGAAAGAAAGTGGGATAGTAAGATATTCATTAGAAGAATATATGGAATTAGAAAATTTATTAACTAATTCAAAACCAGTTGTTGAGGAGCCCGCTATTGAAGAGGAATTAAATATTGTAATGAAAAAAGTTGATGAAAGACTGGACCCAATATCAATCCAAAATGAAATTTCACCAATGGAAATGTCTATTGATGAAATCATGAAAATTAAAGCCGAAGAACGCCTAAGGAAGTTAAAAGAATTTAATTATAAATTTCACAACATAACCGCAAAAATTGAGGAATATGAAAAGGTTCCTGCTTATAAAAGATCTGGTGTAGATCTTACAAATTCTACTCAAAGCAATCAAAATTCTAGATATTCATTAGGGATAGATAGTAATAATGACACACAAATAAGATCAAATAATTCATTTTTACATGACAATGTAGATTAATTATTTAAAATATTTTTCTTAAACCTCAAATTTATTTGAGGTTTTTTGATTATATTTGCAAACTAATTATTTTAAATAAAAAGAAAAAAATGAGTTTATCAATTCAAATAATGGACGAAATCAAAAATGCAATGCGTGCCAAAGATACCGTAGCACTTGAAGCATTGAGAGCCATAAAATCGGAATTATTACTTGCACAAACTGCATCAGGAAGTAAAGAAGAGATAACAGAAGCTGATGAAATAAAACTGTTGCAAAAATTAGTAAAAACCCGTAAGGATAGTGCTAAAATATTTACAGAACAAAATAGAATGGACTTAGCTGAACCTGAACTTGCACAAATTACAGTAATCGAGAAATTCTTACCAGCACAATTAACAGAGGCAGAAGTTGAGGTAGTAATTGCAAAAATAATTGCAGATAATGGAGCGTCAGGAATAGCATCAATGGGTAAAATTATGGGACTTGCTGCTGCACAATTAGGCGGTACTGCCGAAAGTAAAACCATATCTACGATTGTGAAAAAATTATTAGTATAAAAGAGATAAATACAAAAGGCCTCGTAGTTCAACTGGATAGAATATCAGATTTCGGCTCTGATGGTTGGGGGTTCGAACCCCTCCGAGGTCACGGAATAAAACCGTAAACACTTGTATGATAAGTGCTTATGGTT